>CALPIT020000005.1 GCA_943323705.2 Streptomyces griseus | reverse complement strand
TTATGGCATTTAAATTGATGAATAAAATGGATTGCAAAGATATTGCAACAAAAATAAAATCCGGATACTTTATAGAGCATCCGGATTTTAAATATTGAGCTTTTTTAAATTACTTTACTGAATCAACCAATTTCTTGAATGATTCTGGTTCGTTCATTGCTAGATCAGCTAAAACTTTACGATTCAAGTCGATGTTTTTTTGTGCTAATCTGTTGATGAAAGTACTGTAAGTCATACCTTCAGCTCTAACGGCTGCATTGATACGAGCAATCCATAAAGTGCGGTATTCACGCTTTTTAAGTTTACGTCCAACATAGCTGTACGTTAAACCTTTCTCCATTACGTTTTTGGCAACGGTGTATACATTTTTTCTTTTACCGTAGTATCCTTTAGCGGCTTTTAATATTCTTTTGCGGCGAGCTCTACTGGCTACTGCATTTACTGAACGTGGCATATTTTAATTTTTTAAAGTTGTGGGAAATGATTTGATAAATGGGATATTATTTCATTCCCAATAAACGCTTTACAAAATGCAAATTAGCGTCGGCAACTGTACCATCAATACGCATATTACGCTTGCGTTTTGTTGATTTTTTAGTCAAGATGTGACGTTTAAAAGCTTTTTGGAAAGTGATTTTACCAGAACCGGTAACTTTAAAGCGCTTTTTTGCGCTGCTGTTGGTTTTTACCTTTGGCATTATATAACTTGTTTTGAGTTACTCCCTGCTGGCGTTCCGAACTGACGGAAACTTATGGAGCCATGTGGGAAATGTTCGAAAAGCAAAACTTTTCGGGCTGCAAATGTAAGACTATATTCTTATAATTTCCTAGTTGAAGTGAAGAAATTCTAAAAAAAATTCCGATTTTATAATCAAAACGGAATACCCACTAGCGCAAGTATTAAAAAACAAAGAGTGGCCAAAAAGTATAAAATCGAAAAATTAATAACCTGAATCTTCTTTGTAAACAAATAATAACTTAAAAGTGGGATAATTTGAATAGAATGTATGCCCATAAATAGAGCAATTCTCAAATCTCCGTGTTTCAAACTCCAATTAAACAACATTATTCCTGAATCATTCCCATTACCTCCTATTGAATGAGACATTTTAGCAAACATGATTATGCCGGCAACCGAAAAAATAACAAAATTTAATAGGCCTAGTCTCAAACCCCAAGTATAATGCTGGCTAACAGGCATCTTTTTTTGATTGAAAAATAAAAAAGTTATGTATGAAATAGTGATTAAAAAAAGCAACATGAACGAGAATAGCAAAACATTCATCATTGAATTAAACGGATCTGAAGTGTTGAAATGAGAAGGAACGCCTCTGTAAGACTGAATAAAAATTATTGTCGTTTCAAATAATAAAGTTGCAGCAATTAGCCAACTGAAAACTTTAATCTGTGTTTTTGAATTGATGTGATACATAATCCAACCTAAAGTCCAAATGCTAATACCCGATGATAAATAATATCTGCAAGGTTTGGCCCAAGCACTTTCGCCAGCAATGAGATCATGATTGAAACTTAATAACCCAAGACAAAAAAAGAACATGACAAAGTGTATCCACCCCATCCAAAATAATAGTATGTTCCGTTTGTATAATTCGGGCAAAAATAAACGCATCCTTATAATTTATATAAAAGCAATCGTTTAATTCAACGGATATTGGAGATTTATTAAATAGAAATTTTAAATTCTATTTAAGAGGGCGTGAAATTAATGTTATTTTATTATTATTTAAATACGAATTGATAAGTGTGAATAAATAAATGATTATTCACCAAATCCATCTTCGTTATTTTCAGTTTTACTGCTGTATTTTACCATTTCTTGAATGGTATTTAATTCTGCAGGTGTGAAGTAACGCCATTTCCCTGGAGCGATATTACTTAAGGTGAAGTTCATGATTCTAATCCTTGTAAGTGTTACTACTTTATAGCCTAAAGTCTCACACATTCTTCTGATTTGGCGATTGAGCCCTTGTGTTAAAATGATTCTGAATTTTTTCTCTCCTTCCTGTTTTACAAAACACTTATTGGTTGTGGTACCCAAAATTTTGACACCATTGCGCATGTTTGATATAAAGTCTTGTGTTAACGGTTTATCAACGGTAACAATGTATTCTTTCTCATGTCCATTTCCTGCCCTTAAAATTTTATTTACAATATCACCATCATTGGTTAGGAAAATCAATCCGTCGGATAATTTATCGAGCCGTCCAATTGGAAAAATTCTTGATTTGTAGTTAATGAAATCAATGATATTCGTCTTATCTTTTGTATCTGTTGTACATGTAATTCCTTTAGGTTTATTAAATGCAATATAAACCGATGCTGTTTTTTTCTTTCTGATAGGTTCTCCATCTATTCTTACATCATCACCTTGCATGACACGATTTCCTTTAAAGGCATCTTGTCCGTTAATAGTAACCCTGCACTCTTCAATGTATTTATCTGCTTCACGTCGACTGCAAAACCCCGAGTCGCTTATGTATTTGTTTAAACTTATATCCAAAGCAATTGATTTATAGAAATTAAAAAAGCCATCTTCGTAAAGACAGCTTTTGTATGTAATTGTGTTTGTTTGTTATGCTTCAGGCTTTTCTTCAGGTTTCTCTTCGGTTCTCTTTTCTACTAGCTTACCCAATTCCGATCCTTTCCTTTGTTTTTGTTGTGCTTTTGGCGCAAACATCACCAGCATTCTTTTTCCTTCCATTTTAGGCAATCCTTCCAAAGCTCCAACATCTTTTAATCGATCGGCAAATTTAAGCAATAGCAACTCTCCTCTTTCTTTGAACATAATGGCTCTTCCTTTAAACTGAACATGAGCTTTTACTTTGTCTCCATCAAGAAGGAATTTCTCTGCATGTTTTACTTTAAATTCAAAATCATGATCATCAGTATTTGGCGTAAAGCGAATTTCCTTAACCTCACTGGTTTTGGCTTTCGCTTTCATTTCTTTCTTTTTCTTCTTCTCGTCGTATAAAAATTTGTTGTAGTCGATGATTTTACAAACAGGCGGATTTGCACCCGGTGAAATCTCTACTAAGTCGAGACCTTGTCCTTGTGCGATTTTTAATGCTTCAGGAGTTGGGTAAATACCTGGTTCAAGATTTTCTCCAACTAGCCTAACATCAGGCACTTTAATCATGTAGTTGGTACGATGCTCTTGTTGTTGCTCTTTTTTGAAACGGGGATTAAATGCGCCCCGGGGTGGTCTTGGTGGAAATGCCATTTAAAAATTTTGATTTACAATTTATTTTTTACCTGATAAAATTAAGCACAAATTTTCTTATTCTCCTCTTCTTTCTGAAATTTCCTGTGATAATTCGTTTACAAACGACAAAAGCTCTTTTGAACCCAAATCACCTTTTCCTTGTCTGCGAATTGAAACAAAATTTTCATTCATTTCTTTTTCTCCAATTACCAGCATGTATGGCACTTTCATCATTTCTGTATCTCTAATTTTCTTGCCTATTTTTTCATTTCTGTCGTCAACTTCTGCTCTGATTCCAGCTTTTTTAAGCGTGTTCAACACCAAATTTGAATAGTCCATAAACTTATCACTTATCGGTAATACTTTTACCTGTAATGGTGCCAACCAGGTAGGGAATTTACCTGCATAGTGCTCAAGTAAGAACCCGATGAATCGCTCATGTGTTCCTAATGGCGCACGATGTATGATTAATGGAACATCAGTATTGTTGTGTTGAGTCGTATAAGAAAGTTTGAATTTGTTTCCACTGTTGAAATCAACTTGGTTGGTAGCTAAGGTGAATTCTCTGCCAATAGCACTCCAAATTTGAACGTCAATCTTTGGACCATAAAAAGCCGCTTCATCTTGAACTTCAATAAAAGGAATATTAGATTCTATTAAGGTTTCTCGAACCATGGCTTCAGTTTGTTCCCACAATTCAGGGGCGTCAATGTATTTCTGTCCTCTTTTGGATGGCTCGTGTAAACTCAATCTCATTACATATTTGTCAATTCCAAAAATCTTGAAATACTTAAGGTACATTTCATTAACCGCTCTAAACTCATCTGCAAATTGTTCTTTGCTGCAATAAATATGTGCATCATTCATATGCAAACATCTTACTCTCATCAGTCCGAAAAGCTCACCACTTTGTTCATATCTATAGCAGGTTCCATATTCTGCAATACGGAATGGTAAATCTTTATAGCTTTTTGGCTCAGCATCAAATATTTTATGATGGTGAGGACAATTCATAGCACGGAGATAATATTTCGTGCCATCTAATTCCATTGGAGGAAACATACTATCGGCGTAGTAAGGCAAATGCCCACTAGTTAGATACATTTCTTCTTTAGCGATATGTGGGGTCACTACCCTTTTGTAACCAGCAGCAGATTCGGTTTCTTTTGCTAATCTTTCAAGCTCTTCAATAACGATACCTCCATTTGGCAGCCACAAAGGCAAACCTTGACCAACCATATCATCCATGGTGAAAATGCCCAATTCTTTTCCTAATTTTCTATGATCTCTTTTCTTGGCTTCTTCAAGCATCAATATGTATTCATCCAATTCTTTCTGATTAGGAAAAGTAACGCCATAGATACGTGTGAGCTGTTTGTTTTTTTCGTTTCCTTTCCAATAAGCACCGGCTAGACTAGTTAATTTAATCGCTTTAATAAATCCGGTGTTAGGAATATGAGGACCTCTGCATAAATCAGTAAATCCACCTTGAGTATAAAAAGTGATTTCTCCGTCGGTAAGATTAGTCAACAAGTCAAGTTTGTATTCATCGCCCTTTTCAGTAAAGTATTGAATGGCTTCCGCTTTTGGCATGGCTTTGCGTAAATAGGCATTGTTTTGCTTAGCCAATTCATTCATTTTTTTCTCTAGAACTTGCAAATCGTCCTCAGTCATTTTGGAATCACCGAGGTCAATATCATAATAAAATCCTTTGTCAAGCGCAGGCCCAACCCAAAATTTAGCATGTGGAAAAGTATCCTGAACCGCTTCAGCCATCAAGTGAGCAGATGAATGCCAGAATGTATTTTTCCCTTCTGCGTCATCCCAAGTGAGCAGTTTAAAATTAGCATCAGTATGAATCGGACGGCTCATATCCCAAACCTCCCCATTTACATTTGCAGCCAAAACTTTTCTTGCTAAACCTTCGCTAATTGATTTAGCCACATCCATACTTGTAGAACCTGCTTCATATTCTCTTACAGAACCATCAGGTAATGTTATCTTTATCATTATATTTTATATTCAGATTTGAGTTGCAAATTTAACGAACTCTTGGCGAATACTATATCATTAGATTATATTTTGAGAGAGAAATCATTATTATTTTTGCAGCGGTAAAATTTTATATCATTATGGGTAAGTTATTTCTATTTCTAATTTCCATTCTTTGCTGTTTATATGGCAGTACTCAAAATTTTGTAGGACAATGGAAGGGTGAGTTTGTAGATAAAAGCGCATCTGTAGGAAACTTCTCTGAAGATAAATGCGAATATGTGCTGGAAATTGATGTAAAGGGAGAAAAGGTAAATGGATCTTCATATACGTATTTCACAGAAGCTGGAAAGCGATTTTATACCATTTGTAAAGTGGAAGGTAATATTGACTTTAAGAAAAAGTATATTGAAATCCGTGAAATACTGCGCACCAAAACAAACATCCCTAGCAATATCCGCAATTGCTATCAGGTTCATAAACTAACTTATTTCAAGCAAGGAGATGTTGAAACTCTGGAAGGCAATTGGGTACCTGCACCCAATCAGGATGGATCTTGTGGTTTTGGAAATACAAAACTGACAAGAAGATCTCTCGCAAGTAATTATCCAAATGCATATGCAACCTTGAATAAGCAAGAAGCCAACAACAAGCTTCACACAAGCCAAGCCAAATCAACTGTTGCGCCAAAAGTAAAATCAAATCCAGCTGATATCAAATTGAAATTAGGACCTAAAACAGACATCAACGCTGTCGAAAATTCTGATCAAGACAATTCCATAACTGAAAATAAAACAATAGAAAACCAAGAGAAAAATAAGGAAAGTAAATCCAATGTCACTGATTTTAAACTTGAGAAAAGAAAAACTACAATTTTAAAAACCATTGAAGTAGAAAGTAAAATCGTAAAAATTGATTTATACGATAATGGCGAAGTGGATGGCGATAGCATTTCCCTTATATACAATGGTAATTTATTGCTTTCAAACAAAAGACTCAACACAAAAGCCATCTCCTTAAATTTGAATGTAGATGAAGAAAGCCAGGTTAATGAACTGGTGATGTATGCCGAAAACTTGGGCACCATAGCTCCCAATACTGCATTGATGGTAGTAACGGATGGGCCTAATCGCTATGAAGTTAGAATTACCTCAGATCTTGAAAAAAGCGGTGTCATCAGGTTTATTCATAAAGCGCCTAAATAATTTTTCATGCAGCAGGAATATCCTCGACCTGAAATTTTACTTGTAAAAAAGCCAATTGATATATTCTTTGAAATGGTCGCCTTATTGGCCATTTTTTTTATGTGGGGATTTTGTCTCTATCACTATAATTCACTTCCTCAAATCATTCCTACTCATTATGGGTTTAATGGTAATGCAGATGATTATGGCTCAAAGAAAACCTTGTTCTTAATTCCTTCAATTGTAACAATGATTATAATGGGAATGAGATGGCTCAACAGGTATCCTAATAAGTTCAATTACATGACAGCTATTACTGCAGAAAATGCAGAAAAACAATACCGAATGGCTACTAGACTTATACGATACCTGCAATTTATTATTTCTGTTCTTTTTACTTATATCGTTGTAAAGACTGTAGAAGATGCTTATGTGAAGCAATCCAAACTGAATATTTGGTTTGTGTTTATTTTAGAGGCAGCCATTTTTGTACCTACAGTTTATACGGTGTATGCTGCTTTAAAAAATAAAAATTCAAAAGTAAAAAATCAAAACTCCTCAAGCGAGTAAAAATATAATTGATATCAGAATTTCACAATGCCTTTAAACTTAATGTAGAAATTCTTCTACTCTCCAATTCCCAATTCCCAATTCCTCAATCCCCAATTCCCAATTCCTCAATCCCCAATTCCCAATTCCTCAATCCCCAATTCCCAATCCCTAATTCCCCAATCCCCACTTCCCTATCCCCTTCTAATTTTAAGCTGCGAAAAACTCATCAACACCATTCTCTGCTGTAAAAATTAGAACTTAAAATTCCACGTCACCGAAGGAATGACTGGAAATATAGAAACTTGTTTGCCCTGTATTTGCAAATTACCCTCAGCTAAACTTCCCGTTTGATCGAAATAAATGAAGTAAGGATTTCTTCTGTTGTAAATGTTGTAAACACTGAATACCCACTCAGATTTCCACTTTCTATTAATATTTTTCTTTGGCGTCAAAATTGCAGCTAAATCAAGTCGATGGTAAGAAGGCAATCGGTATTGGTTGATTCGGCTATACTCTTGCGTTAGTATGCCACCTACAATATAAAATCGTTCAGGTAAAGTTGCGGCATTACCTGTACCATATACAAATGTGGCAGAGAATTTCCATTTTTTGCTTAATTCATACATTCCTACCAAACTTAAATCGTGTCTTCTGTCGTATTTAGCAGGATATTTTTCACCAAAATTCAAGTCAGCAAATTTTCTCCAAGTCCAGCTTAATGTATAGCCAATCCATCCAGTAAATTTCCCTTTTGCTTTGTTGATATACAATTCAGATCCATAACTCCATCCCTTCCCAAAGACAAAAGAATTTTCGGTATCATCCAATGTGTTGGGCGTATATCCTTCTTTGTATTCAATTTGATTTTGCATGTCTTTGTAATAAACCTCTATAGAAGTTTCAAACATGTTGTTATTGAAATTTTTAAATAAGCCGGCAGCATACAACCAACTCAATTGAGGTTTCACTTTATAAGTACTAGGTACCCAAATATCAGTGGGCAATGTGGTTCCGGAATTGCTGACCAAATGAATAAATTGAAGGTTGCGTGAAGCCGACAACTTTATAGAAGTCATATCATTGATAGAATATCGCATAGTTACCCGTGGTTCTAATCCACCATATGTTTTTACGGGTTTGCCACCAGAAAATACAGTACTGTCTATTTTGTTGCCATCTGCATCTGTTTGATATAATTTGTAAGGACCAACTTGCTGGAACATACTGTAACGAAGCCCACCATTGATTTGCAACTTGGAACTAATTTCCCAATCGTCCTGAATATATGCAGATAATTCATTGGCATATTTCAATTGTGGATTAATGGGATCAAACTCAACAGAATCTTGTCTGCCACTAACAATTGAAGGCGAAAATTTATGATATGTGTACGCACCACCAAATTTTATTTTGTGTTTGGCATAAGGATAATAATCATAATCCTGTTTAATGCTTATATCATTTATACCAGAAGCGAGCTGTATATCAAATTGGTCTTGTTTGGCTTGAAAAGTAAAATTATAGTCATTATAAACAGCAGTTGTATTTACGAATAGTTTCTTGTTGAATACATGATTCCACCGTAAAGTACCGGTTGCATTTCCCCAAGGAATTTTTACATTTAGACTTTCTTCTCCATTAACAAAATCAAAAACATCTCTACCGAAATAACCACTTAGATATAATCTGTCTTTATCACTGAATTTGTAATTTAATTTTGTATTAAGGTCATAAAAATAATACCCAGAGCCGCTAAATTGACCTGTTTTACTCATGAACGGTTTCGTAATTGCATCGATATAAGTTCTTCTTGCAGAGATAATAAATGAAGCTTTCTCTTTTTGAATTGGCCCTTGTATAGATACTCTTGATGCAATCAAACCAATTCCTCCATCCACTTGAATTTTTTGATTATTGCCGTCTTTCATAGAAACATCTAGTACACTAGATAGTCTTCCGCCATATTGAGCCGGCATTCCCCCTTTAATTAATGACACATTTTTTATGGCATCAGAATTAAATACAGAGAAGAATCCGAACAAATGTCCGGTATTGTATACAACAGCATCATCAAGTAAAATAAGATTCTGATCTGGCCCCCCACCTCTCACGTACAAGCCAGCGCTACCCTCACCGGCATTTCTAACACCCGGTAATAGTTGAATTACTTTAAGCAAATCAACTTCTCCTAAAAAAGCCGGAACCGATTTTATTTGTTCAATTTGTAAAGACACTTTCCCCATTTGGGCTGCCTTCACATTGTTGTCTCTTTTTCTTGAAGTAACTACAACCTCTTGAGATAATGCCACACCTGTTTCCAAGTCGATATTCATTAAAGAGTCCATCTTTAAATCAATTGAAATGGGCAGGGACTTGTAACCAACAGAAGTGCATAACAAATTGTAGTTGCCTCCTTCTAACGTTATAGAATAAAAACCATATTGATTGCTTGAAATGCCTTTGCCACTCGACTTGATTGATATGGTAGCACCTATAAGCGTTTCACCTGAAGATTTGTCGCGGATATATCCACTAAGTGTGTATCTTTTTTTGGGAGAAGGTTTTTTCTCCTGTTGAGCAAAAATTGTTGAATATGCGAACAATGCAAACAACAAAATAAAATTAGTTTTCAATTGTGTACTTTTTAAAAAAATTCGTTAGTGATTATTTAGCTTTTATGGTATCTATTGTTTCTCCACAATTGAGCATGCCTGATTGATATTTGGGGTGTTTTTTTCCCATATATGGATTCATGATTTCTTTTGTTTTGGATATCCAGTTGGCCGGTTCAGTGTCGTTGAACGCCATTGGGCAATTTTGTAAATACAAAGTTGGACCCTCATATTGAATAGCATTAAAAAAAACAGGAAACATCATTTCAGTCAAACTGCTGAAATCTCTTCTCATTTCGGTGATGTCTGTTTGATTTAGGATTGATTCCGCATTAGAACGAACATCTGTAATTGTAGCCATAATGGTTTCTAAAACAGCAGCTGAATCTTTTTTGATTTCTAATGTATCTATTTGATTAACAGCAGTAATGAAATCTGCTGCCTTAGTTTTGATTTGATTGGTGTCGGATTCTATAAATGCATCTTTTAGCGAAAGGTAACTGTTAATCACCTTATTTATATTGTCGTTAAAAGCAGTTGAATGTTTATTTAATGTGATGGGTTGTTCTTTAGATTGTTCTTTTTTTTGTTTATTTCTTATAAAAAACCAGTAGAAACAGCCACAAAAAAGAATGATAATCACCAAAAACCATTTTTTGTTCATGTTGAAAAAATTGAGAGGGCAAATTTATAACAATAATTATTGCTTAATGTTTTAATTCTCTAAATAAGAGCATCAAAATATAAAATTATATCTACAAACAAAAGCGATATCAGTTATTTTTGCACCTCAAACGACAAAAATGCTGCTTGGATTACAAAATGTGACCTTCGAATTTGGTGCCAGAACGATAGTGGAAGATGCTACTTGGCACATACAACCCAATGAAAGAATTGGACTTATCGGCTATAATGGTACCGGAAAATCTACTTTACTGAAAGTGCTGAATGGCCAATATACACCCGCTAAAGGTACAGTTGAAAAAGGCCGGGAAACGACAATTGGCTTTTTACACCAGGATTTATTGGGTTTTGATACTGAAGATTCAATTCTTGAAGTGGCCTTAGGTGCCTTCGTGAGAGTAAAGGAACTTGAAAAAGAACTTGAAGTAATGGGTGAAGAACTGGCTAAAACCGGAGATGAGAAACTGGCCAATGATTATGCAGAGTTGCTTCATGAAATGGATGTTTTAGATGGATATAGTATTCATCACAGAACAGAAGAGATTTTACAAGGCCTAGGCTTTACAAACGCTGAGCTTCATAAACCTTATAAAAATTTTAGTGGAGGTTGGAGAATGAGGGTTTTATTGGCAAAAATGATTTTACAGCATCCGGATGTATTGTTACTGGATGAGCCTACGAATCACCTGGATTTACCAAGTATCGAATGGCTTGAAAAATACCTGGCTCATTACCAGGGCTCAGTGGTTATCGTGTCGCATGATCGTTTTTTTCTTGATAGAATGACAACCAAAATTGTAGAACTGTACCAACAACAATTGCATATATATTCTGGTAATTACTCTTTTTATGAAAAAGAAAAAGAAATCAGAATCGACATGCAGAAGAAGGCTTTTGAAAACCAACAGGATTATATTCGCCAGCAGGAAAGATTCGTAGAAAGATTTAAGGCCAAAGCTAGCAAAGCCGCACAGGCTCAGAGTATCGTAAAAAGACTTGATAAACTGGATAGAATTGAAGACGTT
This sequence comes from Streptomyces griseus, assembly GCA_943323705.2. Classification (GTDB taxonomy): domain Bacteria; phylum Bacteroidota; class Bacteroidia; order Chitinophagales; family Chitinophagaceae; genus Ferruginibacter. Next base: position 17,093 of record CALPIT020000005.1, on the reverse strand, counting down.
GAAATCGAACGTCCAAATATGCGCATCAACTTTGCAGTAGAAAGACAACCCGGAAAAATTATCTGTACATTAAAGCATGTCAGCAAAAGATTTAAAGATGTTGAAATTGTAAAAAATACCGGTGCCGAAATTGATCGTGGTGATAAGATTGCTCTGATCGGCGCTAATGGCAAGGGTAAATCTACTTTATTAAGAATTATTGCGGGTGCAGAAACTTTTGAAGGAGAACGCGAATGGGGTCATAATGTGATGGAGTCTTTTTATGCTCAACATCAGCTGGAAGCGTTGAACATGACCAATGATATTTTAGAAGAGATGAAAGACGCTCGCAGTGGCAAGAATGATTTGGAATTAAGAGCTTTATTGGGTTCATTTCTTTTCAGTGGGGATACTGTTGAGAAAAAAATAAAAGTATTAAGTGGAGGAGAAAAAGCTCGTGTGGCATTGGCAAAAGTTATTGCCAGCAAAGCCAATTTTTTAATGCTGGATGAACCTACGAATCACTTGGATATCCATTCGGTAGATTTACTGGTAGAAGCTTTAAATAAATATGAAGGAAGTTTGATTCTGGTAAGTCACGATCGTTATTTCATCAGTAGAATCGCTAATAAAATCTGGGAAATCGACAATCATCAAATCCGCGAATTCAAAGGTAGTTATGCCGAATGGGAAGACTGGAAAGAAAGAAGAGATAAAGCTGAAGCCGAAAGTAAAAAGCTAGTAGCAGCCGCTCCTAAAGTGGAAAAAATTGAAGTGAAAATTGAAAAAACGCCTGAAAAAAACATTTCCAACGACGCCAAAAAAGAATTGCAAAAACTTAAAAGCAGGTTTAAGCAATTAGAAGAAAAACTGTCTATTTTAAATACAAACAAAAACACACTCGAAAATAAATTAGCAGATCCTACAGTTTATGGAGATAAATCTAAATTCATCACCGCTGAATCTGAATACAAAAAAGCTGTAGAAGAATTGAACGCTGCGAATGCAGAGTATGAAAAAGTGTTTGAGCAGATTATGGAGATGGAGAGCTCCGCTAGTTAAAGAGGTTCAAAATGTTCAATAAGTTCAAAAAGTTAACCAATCAAAGAGCTGTATTGGTTTCTTTGTGAACCTTTTTGTCTTTGTGCCTCCGTGGCAAATAAACACAACTCTACAATACGCAACGTCCCTTTCAGGAGACATTGCTAAGAATGACAATGATCTATCTAGCATCCAGTATCTAGCATCCAGTATCCAGTATCCAGTATCTATCCCCCACTAAAACAACTCCCCCTGATTATCTTGCTTTTCCTTCTTCTCCTCCCACTCCATTTCAACAGATTTTGAAAAGTCTACAAGTTTTGCTCCTGCTGCTTTCCAGCCCATTACTTCAACCAAATCGGCCACTTTAAATTTCTTTACATTGATTTGTTGACCACGACCTGTTTGAACTTTCAAAATGGGAGATGCTGATGTAGAAACAGCCTCAAGATAATTTTCCTTTCCTTCTTTAATGAAGAAGAATTTAGAATTTAAAGTAGTGGTTTCAATTTTAAAACGCTTGATATTGTATTGCAGTTTTTCGTTGTCTAGATAAACAGCAGAAATGATTTTTTCAGCATGATATTTTTCAATCAGCAACACTTTTTCAGGATCAAAACGTTGTGTCAACTCCTGGTCGGTGATTTCGTAATTGCCATCATTGTAAATAACGAGGATTCTGTCTTCCGCATCAAACATGCCTAAATAGTCGCCTTTCTCTTCAGTATTCAATCTGCCAAACTTATCATCAAACCACATTTTCTTGGCACTCAATGTTGATTTACCGGCTTCTTTAAATTTAACGGATTTTACAGGATATTTGGTGACGGTATTACCCATGCTGCTTCTTCCTTTGATCTCTAGTTCTTCAAAATAGAAATCGAGTTCTTTATTCCGTGCTGTGCAATTGGGGCTTAATGTAATTTTAACTTGTTCAGCCTCACCATTAGGGTTAGCCGAAAAATAATGAATCTTACTTCTTTCAGAACCTTTGGTTAAATCATATTCTTTTTCTCTGGTAATACCTGTTACATTGAAACGCTTGGCAAAACTTACACCTGTCTTCCCATCGAGATAAATCATGTTGTAAGTCGTACGCTCATCATTTTTTTGAAACAGAGCCACGTGCAAAATGTCTTTACCTATAAATACTTTATCGGCCACACGAACCACTTTCATCGTGCCACCTTTGGTAAAGGCAATGATATCATCAAGGTCACTGCATTCTAATACAAACTCATCTTTCTTCAATGAAGTACCAATAAATCCATCAGCGAAATTGGCATACAACTTAGTATTTGCAATAGCTACAGATTTTGCTTGAATGGTATCAAATAACTTGATTTCAGTTTTGCGCTCTCTGCCTTTGCCATATTTTTTCAACAAGTTTTCATAATAGGCTACAGCATAATCAACCAAGTTTTCCAAATCATGTTTTACCTGTTTGATCTCAGCTTCTAGTCCTTTGATTTGATCATTTAATTCATCAATATCAAGTCTGTAAATTCTTCGTACTGGCTTTTCCGTTAGTTTTAAAATATCTTCTTTGGTAATCTCTCTTTTTAATTTCTTTTTGAAAGGTTCAAAAGCTTTGTCAATAGCCAATATCACTTTATCCCAGGTCTCATGCTTCTTTTCAAGTTCTTTATATATTTTTTCTTCAAAGAATATTTTTTCAAGAGATGTATAATGCCATTTCTCTTGCAGTTCTGCTAGTCTGATTTCCAACTCTCTTTTTAATAGTTCTTTGGTGTTTTCGGCAGAGATTTTTAATAATTCAGTAACGGTAAGAAACTGTGGCTTCTGCTCTACAATGACACATGCGTTAGGAGAAATACTAACTTCACAATCTGTGAAGGCATATAAGGCATCAATTGTAATATCAGGAGAAATACCTGCAGCCAACTCGATGATGATTTCCACATCTGCTGCTGTATGATCCATTACTTTTCTAATCTTAATCTTTCCTTGATCATTTGCTTTTACAATACTCTCCATCAATTGAGTCGTTGTAACACCATAAGGCACACTTTTGATAACAAGCGTTTTTTTGTCTTGCTCTTCAATCGTAGCACGAACTCTTACTTTGCCACCTCTTTTGCCATCATTGTAATTGCTTGCATCCATTGTGCCGCCTGTTTGGAAATCAGGGAGAATTTCAAATTTACGACCGCGTAATGCTTTGATGGAAGCTTCAATCAGTTCGCAAAAATTATGAGGCAATATTTTTGTTGCCAAGCCTACGGCTATACCTTCTGCACCTTGAGCCAACAATAGAGGGAATTTCATCGGTAAGGTTACGGGTTCGTTTTTACGGCCATCGTAACTCAATTGCCAGTTGGTTGTCTTTGCATTGAAAGCAACTTCCAAAGCGAACTTACTCAAACGAGCTTCAATATATCTTGGCGCAGCGGCATCGTCTCCTGTACGCACATCACCCCAGTTACCTTGGGTATCAATAAGCAAATCTTTTTGACCGAGGTTCACAATCGCATCTCCAATACTAGCATCTCCATGTGGATGATACTGCATGCTTTGCCCGATGATATTTGCGACTTTGTTGTAACGACCATCATCCATTTCTTTCATGGCGTGTAAAATCCTGCGTTGCACTGGTTTCAAACCATCTTCAACAGCAGGTACAGCCCTTTCCAGAATTACATAACTAGCGTAATCCAAAAACCAGGTTTTATACTGGCCGCTTACACCTTTGTCGCTATGCGAATATTCTTCTTTTGTTTTCTTTGTAGCCATTAATTTCTAAGTATTCTTTTTTATTCAGCTTTGGTACGATATTTAATTTCAAAATCTTTCATATTGGCAATTTTACCTTGCACATCAAATTGATCCATGGCAATCATCACTTTCAATCTCCATAAAAGGTAAGCATCTCCGGTAGTTTCCTTGGATTTAGATAAAAAGTTGTGTATGATTTTATTTGCTTTTTGCCAATCGGGCATGATGAACTTTTTCAAGTCGCTATCATAATATTCATAATCATGCTGAATCAATTTTTTACCACCTTCCAACAATCTCACACCTTTATTTTCAGCACAGATTTTTGTCCATTCATCAGGGTCAACTTCAAACTCACTCAACGTGATTTCTCTCGCTAATTTTTTTGCTTTTAAATATTCTTTTGCAGGAATTTCAGATAACCATGTTGGATAGAAAATGTTTCCTTTTTCATTGATGAATGGCAGGTTGTTTAAATACAATATCATCACCCTGCTTTGGAATTCTTTCATGAAAGGCAAGAGCCAGTAATATCCACATACATCATGTTTATTCTGAGCAGCCCAAATCCAAATGACTTCATTTTCTGACTCTTGCATTTTTTCTACCAGCCATTTTGCAGTATCGTTATCATCACTATGTTCCGAAATTTTAGTTTCAAAATCTCCTCCCTCCAAAACACTTTTCCACCATTGTTTACGAAATTCAATTCCTTCATGGTTGTAAATGTTTTCCAAAGGCCCTACTGCAAAATCATCTCTGATTAACATGACTTCACCGGTTAAACTTTCATCAAGACTAATGGCTTCTTTCAGTCTTGCTACATCCGGTTCGTTAAAAACTATATGAATCATTTTATAAAAATTATGCTTTAATATTTTCTTCAATCAAGTCCAATTCAACTTTCAGGTTTTCAATAATGAAATCCTGACGTTGTGGTGTATTTTTTCCCATGTAATATTCCAGAAGATTTTGTACATGCTCACCTTGTTCCATAATTACAGGTTGTAATTTCATGTCAACACTGATGAAACGTGCAAATTCATCTGGACTGATTTCACCCAATCCTTTAAATCTTGTTATTTCAGGTTTCGAACCCAGCTTTTTCATGGCTGCTTGCTTTTCCGTTTCATCGTAGCAATAAATGGTTTCCTGTTTATTTCTCACTCTGAATAAAGGAGTTTCTAAAATATAGACGTGTCCATTTTTCACTAGATCAGGAAAGAATTGTAAGAAGAATGTCATCAACAATAATCGAATATGCATACCATCGACATCAGCATCGGTTGCAAATACTATATTATTATAACGAAGTCCTTCATAACCTTCTTCTATATTCAATGCGTGTTGCAACAAATTGAATTCTTCATTTTCATACACTACTTTTTTGGTCAGTCCAAAGCAGTTTAAAGGTTTACCACGTAAGCTGAAAACTGCCTGTGTGTTTACACTTCGGGCTTTGGTGATAGAACCACTGGCACTGTCTCCTTCGGTAATGAAAATGGTAGATTCTTTTTGTTTTTCGAGGATGGTGTCTTTTTCTTTACCTGTTGCTTCATCATTATAATGATACTTGCAATCACGTAATTTTTTATTGTGAAGATTTGCTTTTTTAGCTCTTTCGTTGGCTAGTTTTTTAATCCCTGCTAGCTCTTTTCTTTCCCTTTCGTTTTGTTCGATTCTTTTTTTAAGTGCTTCAGCTGTGGAAGGATTGCGATGTAAAAAATTATCCAGCTCTTTCATTAAAAAGTCGCCGATAAAATTTTTCATACTGGGGCCATTCTCATAAACCGTTTGAGAACCTAGTTTAGTTTTTGTTTGACTTTCAAAAACTGGTTCCTGAACCCTTACAGAAATAGCAGCACAAACACTACCTCTGATATCAGATGCATCATAGTCTTTTTTGAAAAACTCTCTGATGGTTTTCACAAAACCTTCTCTGAAAGCAGCCAAATGCGTTCCACCCTGAGTTGTAAATTGTCCGTTTACGAAACTGTAATATTCTTCACCATAAGCATTCTCATGTGTGAAAGCCACTTCAATATCTTCCCCTTTTAAATGAATGATAGGATAACGAATTTCATCTGCGTTGGTATTCTTCTCCAACAAATCTAGCAAGCCATTTTTACTTACATATCTTTTGCCATTTAAGTTCATCACCAATCCGGCATTCAGATAACAGTAATTCCAGAATTGTTTATCGAGATATTCCTGAACAAAATGAAAGTTTTTGAAAATGGATTCATCAGGAATGAATGTGACCATAGTGCCATTACCTTCCTTGGTTGCAACTTCTTTATGTTCTTTAGTTAATACGCCTCTTTCAAATTCCGCAGTTTTTTCCTTGCCATCTCTGAAAGCCGTTACTTTAAAATAGTTACTTAATGCGTTAACTGCTTTTGTACCCACACCATTCAATCCCACACTTTTCTGAAACGCTTTGCTGTCGTATTTAGCACCGGTATTTATTTTACTCACAACATCTACCACTTTTCCTAAAGGAATTCCACGGCCATAATCTCTTACAGTAATTGTTTTGCCATCTATATTTACATCAACATGTTTACCATGGCCCATGGTATGTTCATCAATACAATTATCTACCACCTCTTTAATTAATACGTACACGCCATCATCAGGACTGCTGCCGTCTCCCAGTTTTCCAATATACATACCAGGACGCAATCTGATGTGTTCCTTCCAATCGAGACTTTTAATACTGTCTTCGGTGTAATCAAACATGTTCTTTTCTGCCATCTCTATTCAGTTTTCTTTGATACTAAATTCCAGGATGATTTTTTTCACCCGTTTGAACTTGCGAATTTAACTGAATGAGTGGGTTCTCAAGTGTATAGATTTATCCACAAATGGTGCTTAATGTGTGTAAAACTTGAATTATGAAGCCAATTCAATAATGAAACAACTCAAAAGCAAATCAAAATACAAAACTGAAGGGATTAGTTACATGAGATTTGTTAGTTTTGAGGAAATTCAAAAGTGAAAATTTAAAAGTAAAAATTAAAAACTCAAAAATAATTTTCGATTAGTAATAAATCATTTTTTACTTTTTACTTTTGAATTGCAAACCATCTAAAATTTAAAAACGCTCACCCATCAACTTAGAAACCAACAGAGAAAAAATCGCCGAAATAGGTATCGTCAAACAAGATGAGAATGACGCCTTTCGTATTTTTTTAAAAAACAGAAACGCGGAAAAAATAGATCAGTTGGTGTTTCAAATCAATAGTGAGGTTGAACAGAAAATTGATTGTACTACCTGCGGAGCTTGTTGCAGAGGTTTGATGATAAATGTAACACAACCAGAATCAGACGCAGTTGCATCGCATTTACAAATGAGCAATAACGATTTTGAAGAAAAGTATATTGAAAAAAGTTTGGGCGGACAAATGATCATCAATACAATTCCTTGTCATTTTTTATCTGATAGCAAGTGTACAATTTATGAGCAAAGATTTAATGAATGTAGAGAATTCCCTCATTTGCATAAACCTAACTTTACAGACAGACTTTTTGGGACATTGATACATTATAGTATTTGTCCGATTATATTTAATGTTGTTGAAGAATTAAAAACAGCAACTCAATTTTTTAACGACAACACAAATAATTAAACACATTTTATGAACCTGAATTTAAAAGGAAAAACAGCATTGGTTTGTGGAAGTACACAAGGACTAGGATTGGCTTCGGCTATTGAACTTTCATTATTAGGAGCCAATGTTGTGTTGATGGCAAGAAACGAAGAGAAATTAAAAGCTGCGTTAACACAACTCGACCATTCAAAAGATCAACATCATCATTATCTCGTAGCTGATTTTAGTAATCCTGAAAATGTAAGAACTACAATTGCTGCATATGTAGATGCAGGTAATATCATTCATATTTTAATCAACAACACAGGTGGCCCAGCAGGTGGGAAGGCCATCAATGCGGCATCTGAAGAATTTGTAAACGCTTTCAATAGTCATTTGATTTGCAATCATATTTTAGTACAGGCTCTAGTTCCTGGAATGAAAGATGCTGGATTTGGCAGAATCATTAATGTTATTTCAACATCGGTTAAACAACCTCTCGCTGGATTAGGTGTTAGCAATACCATACGTGCTGCTGTTGCCAATTGGAGTAAAACTTTGGCAACTGAATTAGGAGGTTTTGGAATTACAGTAAATAATGTGTTACCCGGATTTACAAATACGGTAAGAGCTGATTATGTTATTAAGAAAAAAGCTTCAGATTCAGGGAAGTCGGAAGAGGAAGTGATGAAAGATTTAGTTGCAGAAATTCCTGTAGGCAGAATTGGACAGCCGGAAGAGTTTGGTGCTGCTGTGGCATTTCTTTGCTCACCTGCAGCTGCATATATAAATGGCATCAATCTTCCTGTAGATGGTGGAAGAACGGGTTGCCTTTAATTAAAAGAATCTAGGACATCTTGTTTTGTAGGCCTCATCACTAACATGGTTAGGTGAAAATGCTTTGTAAGACATGGTCAATTCCAATCCACCTCTATATTGTGAAGCAGGAACAAGTTTGCTGATATTGATGTCGTAAGTTGCTCCCATACTCATTTTATTGTAATCAAGTTTGATAACAGGAATCAATGCATCATTATGTCTGTAAAACATACCACCGGAAATGCTTATATTTTTGTTATCATCAGTTTGTACCAAATCGTGCATCATCATTACGCCACCTTGTCCTTGAGCAGCTCCTCCTTGTTTAAACAAATCAACATAGAAAGTCATTCTGTTTACTTCATTGGTCATCATGGTCAATCCCGCATTCACTACATATTTAGGGTTTAGTTTGTAATCATTTTGCGGTTGAAATGAAACTTTAGGTTTGGTGAAATGAAACAAACCAGCAGCAATGTAAAAATTTGTATTGTCACCTGTTTCACTGCTGAAACTCAATCCAACTGCAGGATCCCAGTATGTCAAACTTGTATTTGTAAAGGTTTGGTGAGTAGGATTGCTAGCGCTGAAAGTGCCTCCCATATATTGATCATCAAATTTTAATTTGGTAGGATCGAAACGTTGCATAACAGGCCCGTACATAAATGCGGCTGATAAAAAAGTGTTTTTGTCGGCGCTCAAAGATTTATGATAATTCAAAAATGGAAATGCCTGTGTCCTGCTCAATTTAGAATCCCCTGCAACATCACTAGTCATTTGAAAACCGAATGTTACAAAATCACCTGTATTATGTGATACCACTTTTTTAAATTCTCCGCCAAGCGCAATGGTTCTGTAAGGAACGGTTATACTCTGCCACTGATTTCTGAAGCCTGAAGTGATTCTGATATCGCCATTAAATAATCCCGCAATAGCCGGATTTCTTAATACAGGCAAATCATAAAACTGTGAAAAATTAATATCCTGGCTTATTGCATTCAACATGCTAATGCTCATTAGCAAGGTGATGATAAATGTGGTATAAAATTTAGGTTTCATAGTGTATTAATTATTCGGATTAAGGATTATTGTAACAAGGAAACATTGCCTTTATAAAAATAGGGTGTTCCATTATCACAAAGTATTTCAGCTATATAAACAAATACATCTGGTGTAGCCAATATGCCCTTCACTTTACCATCCCATCCGTATTTAGGTTCATTGGCAGGGAATGATTGTTTTTCAAAAACCAGATTTCCCCATCTGTTAAATATTCTTAATGATTTTACAGTGATGCCTGTGCCTCTAACCATGAGGATATCATTGGCACCATCACCATCTGGGGTAAACGCATTAGGGATAAAAACTTGTGCGTTTTTACAGAAACTAACAATGTTTACGGTATCAGAGGCTTTACAACCGAATTTGTTTTCTACCGTAACAACGTAAGAAGCATTCCCTCCTACAACAAGTGTTGGTGTTGAACAATCATCGCAACTTAAATTAGTAGCCGGAGACCATAAAATACTTATTATCGGGCCGTTTTGTGCTGCAGCATGTAAAACCACTGTACTGCCTGCAGCTGCTTCAATATCTGCGCCCGCATTTACATTTGGCGACTGTCCTACAGTTATATTTACATATCCTGTGTCAGAAAAACATTGATGTGAATCGTATCCAATGACTTGATACCTGATACTTGATGTTGGTGTTGCCGTTGGTTCAGCAATGTTTGGATTGTTTAAACCTGTTGAAGGGCTCCAAATATAGGTATCTGCATTCATCGCTTTTAGTTTTACAGATTTTCCTATACACATGCTGTCGTTTGGAGATACAAGCATGTTGAATGGCTGTATAACAGCTACTAATACGGTATCATAGCTTTTACATCCGGCATTGTTCGTTCCTTCTACTACATAAGTAATATCATTTACTACATTGGTTACAGGATTTGAACAATTGCTGCAATTTAATCCAGTCGCAGGTGTCCATTGATATTGAACTGCTCCGTTTACAGTTAAATTAGCCTGGCTGCCACGACAAACACTCACGTCATTTCCTGCTGCAATTTGAGGCGTTGGATTTACGATGATTTTAAATGTTTTAATAGCAGTCTGGCAATTATCCGGACTAGCTCCATACACGTTAATCACCGCCAAAGACATCTGATTCGTATTGTTTACTGCGATAAATGAAGGAATGTCCCCTCTTCCTGTAGACGGTAATCCTATTGTAGGATTATCATTTGTCCAAGTTATATCAGTACCTATAACAGGCGCCGTGATAATAATAGCATCAGTTGATTTTCCATTACAAACCATTTGATCAGGAATGCTGTCGATAGATACAGATGGATTTACTGTAATGGTAAAAGTTTTTTCAACACTATTGCAACTGTTGGCCAATCCCAAAACAGTGATGGTAGCCGTTATCGGGTAACTTTGACTGTTAGTAGCAATAAATGAAGGAATGTTTCCTGTGCCATTAGCTGGGATTCCAATTTCACTTGATGTATTGATCCAGCTGAAAGTTGTTCCAGCAACTGTTCCAACGAAATTCACTGTATTTATTATTTCTCCATTGCACGCAACAACATTTGTGGGTTGAGCCATATCCGGAGTTGGGTCGATACTGATTTCAAATGATTTTGAATTACCCGGACAGCCATAAGCAGATGCTGTAACAGTAATTGTTGCAGAAATACTCGAATTAGTGTTATTCACTGCAATAAAAGGTTGGATATCCGTATTCCCAGTTCCTGCCAAACCTATTGAAGTATTATTATTTACCCAAGTGAAGTTTGTTCCTGGTACCATTCCGATAAAGTTGATTAATGGAGTTTGTTGGCCGTTGCATACAAATTGGTTAAAAGGCTGAATCACATCAGGCAGAGGATTAACTGTTATTGAAAAATTTTGTGGCAATCCATTACAACCACCAATTGAAGGCGTAACTATAATATTTGCAGTAACCGGTGTATAGCCATTGTTGATTGGGTTAAAAGAAAGTATATCTCCTGATCCTGTTGATGTCAATCCAATAGAAGCATCAGAATTACTCCAGTTATAAATTGCACCTGCAACTGAACCATCAAAATTTACTGAGCTTATGGCCGTTCCATTACATACATTTTGATTAGGTATCGAATTTACACCCGGTGTTGGATTTACTGTGATGTTGAAATATTGAATATTTCCGCTACAGCCGTGTAAAGTTGGATATACAGATATGCTCGCAGTTACAGGAGCATTAGTTGTGTTAAATGCGGTGAATGGTCTGATATCGCCAGTTCCGCTAGATGCCAAGCCTATCAAAGGTTGATTGTTTGTCCAAGTGTATGAATCCGCCCCACTTAACCCCGTGAAAATTATTTCTTGAGAAAGGGTACCATTACAAACTGCTTGATTTGTTGGAGGAACTACATCTGGAGTTGGATTTACAGTTATGGTGAAATTTGCAGGCAATCCGATACATCCATTTGCTGTTGGTGTTATTGAAATACTAGCCGTTACAGGTGTTGATGTATTATTAATGGCCATGAATGGCATAATATTTCCAGCTCCACTAGACGACAATCCAATAGAAGGTTGGCTGTTTGTCCAGGTATAAGTTGCAGAGGCAATTGCACTCGTAAAACTGCTGAAAATAACTGGATCTGTAGTACCACGATTACAAACTTCTTGATTGCTCGGCTGAATTGCTTCAGGAGTTGGATGCACAACAAATGTAAATGCTGGCGCTTCCAATGAACATCCTTGAGCTGTAGCTGTTACTGTGATATTTGCGTAAACCGATATGTTACTTGTATTGATTGCAATGAATGATGGCAAGTTGCCATTTCCACTAGAAGCCAATCCAATAGAAGGATCATTGTTTGTCCAAGAATATACGCTGCCATTAACTGAACTATTGAAGATTACAGCAATAGATCTCACGCCATTACAAAGTGATTGGTCTGCAGGCAAATTCAATACAGGCAATGGTTTTACAATAATTTGTTTAACTGCAGTATCCATACAACCATAAATGCTAGTTGTTATCATAGTGACATTATATGTCCCATTTTGATTAAAAGAAAAAGTAGCACTGTCGCCAGTAGCAGTGTTCCCGTTGTCTGTAAACCAATTGATACTCACAATACTGTCTTGTGTATTCACATTACTAAAGAATGTTACCGGGTTGCCTTGGCAAACAGATGCTGGGGCAATTATTCTTGTAACAGGTGGAATTAATATAAATATTCTTACAGGATAAACTATAGAATCTTTACATCCTGTTGCCCCTGTAACGATAAGTTTAACAGTATAAGTACCACTTCTTGTATAAACATGACTTATAGTTTCACCATTTCCGGTAGTGCCATCTCCAAAATTCCATGCATATCCAGTAATGCCAAACTGAGATTGAGAATTAGCTACAAAATTTACACTTGAGGAAAGACAATCCCTACTAATGTTGTAACTGAAATCAACAACAATATTTTCAATATGGATACTGTCTGGCCCAATCAATCTGATTTGACAACCACCTGTATAATTTACAGTTAACACAGGTAAATAACTGCCTGCATTTACATAATTATGATTGATGGTTGAATTGGTAGTAGTTAATATTGTTCCATCTCCAAAATCCCACGTGTATGATGTGGCACCCGAAGCGCTAACATTAAATTGTACGTTTTGATTATTACAAAAACTCCCACCAGTATAGTTTATCGCTGCGGTAGGTTGAGTAATAACAATGGTATCACTAACAGAACCTGAACAACCACTCGGTAATGACACGCTCATCGTTACAATAAAAGTTCCTGGTGTATTATAAGTATGACTTACTGAATCTCCAGTTGCTGTTGTTCCATCACCAAAATTCCAGGTTGCTGAAACAGAAGGCAAGTTGTTGTTGTAAAAATTGAATGTGTGAGGAGCACAAGAGGTGTTTGTTTCTGAACTGGTAAATGAAGGTGTAAAGCCACCTGAAATATTTACAGGCAAAGTATCTCTACAGCCAAATGTATTAAATGGAATCATTTCAAGCCATAAGGTAGTATTTACAGCAGGGCCTGGATTCAAAACTGCATGTTGTCCGGTTGCAAGAATTGTAGTGTAATTTTGATTCCACCAATTGTAATTTTGAAATCCTGGAGGGGCGTCTAATGTAGTGGTGTTGGGATAATTACAATCGTATTGAACACCAATTGATTGACCACAAGTATTTTCAACATCTACATAAGCATATCCCCAGTGACCTCTTCTAACACAATCAGCTGTTGTAAATTCAAGATACATTGTCTTTCCTGCATAAGCTCTAAGACTAATAAATACGGAAGACCAAGGTTTATAAATCACTGAAGTATCAACCGTAGATCTCGCAAATCCTGGAAGATTTGAAGTAGAGATATATTCAAAAGAGGCACAATTCACATAAGCATTTGCAGCAGAATCGAACAATCGTGCTGTAAATCTTGGTTGAGACCATGTCGTATGGCCTGGATCCTGAAACACCACGGCGTAATTGTATTTAATAGAAAAATTACTGTCGTTTTGTGGTACTCTAATTGTGTAAGAAATTCTTTCTGCTTGCGCACCTATATTGGTATTGCCTAGTCTAACTGCAAAATTGCTTCCATCTGGTGGATTAGTGGGAAACAAACCAAAAAAATCAACTGCCGAAGGAAAAGCTCTAGTAATTATTCTGTGTCTATTAGCAACAGGACCAGCAACTTGCGCAACCGTAATCACATTTGTGTTACCTACTGAATCTACAGAACCAGTATAACATCTCCAATTGGTAAAATTACCAAATTCAAAATTCAGATTGTTTGGGCAATTGGTATTCGCATTATTAATAATTGTTGTATTTGTTCTTTGTTGAAGATTGACATTTGTGGAAATTGTTTCATCATAAACCAAACGACCATCTGTTTCCAGATGTGCTTTTCTATTATTTTTTTCAATTGCGATGATTCCATTTTTTATCCCATAGCATACATCAGCATCGATTATTTTAAGTGTAACTCCTGATTTATTGATCAGCAGCCATTTTTTATTTTGATAGGCAATGGTATTTGAACCTGTAAAATCAAAAACCATGTCATAAGCACATGGTATTACTTGAACTCCATTTTCATTGATAAATCCCCATTTTTCATTGATGGCTACTGCCGCTAAATGATTAGTGAAGTTTCTTGCCCCATCGAAAATTACCGGAGAAATAGCTATCCCCTTGTTATTGATGAAGCTGAACTTATTGTTTTTTAAAACTCTGGAAAATCCGTTAATTGGCGATTCTGTTTCATCCCAGCTAATTGAAAGTTTATTTCCCTCAACTGCAACAGGCAAAATGCGTCGTGTATTTGTATTTTGCCCGGATACACCATATCCAAACAAAAGTAGTAAGATGGGTATAAGTTTTTTCATCGGCGTATAGGATGCGACCATGAGTAGGTCGGTTATAGGATATATCTATAACGCCGTATTTTATATTTTATTTTACAAGTTTTAAAAAAGAGGGAAAATAATTGAAAATGAGTAAGAACACTTCGTGTTTTTACGAATCAATTTGGGGACATAGCATTGTTTGTTACCCTTTTAGGGCTAGCTTTATAATTTTGATATTTTAGACAGAGGTATTAACGGATTTTATTGAAAATTATTGTAAATAAAAAAGGCTCCCAACTGGAAGCCTTTATTATTTTTATCTGAAAAATCAATGTTTTTTAATGTAGTAATTAGCCGCATCAGCACCAATGATTTCAGCAATCATTTGAAATCTGGCATTGGTCAATTCTGATGAAATTGAGGTGTTGTTTTTCTGCTTTTCATCTTTGCTATATGCCATTCTTTTTTCTTCCAATTTCTTGTCTATCTCTTTGATTATTGTGAGATTTTGATCGATAATCATCTGGTATTTGTCCTCAACAGTTTCAACTTTTGATGGAGCCGTTTTTACAGATGTTTGTTGAACACTGATTTGATTTTCAGACTGCTGGTAAAGCGGGTCATTAGTGTTTTTTTCAACAGTTGGTGTAGTCGTTTTGCTTGATTTTGAAACGGTAGTTTTTTTCTGTGCCATTAGAGCAGAAAAAAAGAATAAACCAAGACTTAAAAGCAAAAATTTAATTTTCATCTTAATCGTTTTTAATTATTAAACTTCCGTAATGATTATAAATTATCAATTCTGGTTTCAATTGTATTTTGTAATGATGTAGAAACCTTCGATAAAATATCATAGCCGGTTTCTTGTTCAATAAAGTCTACAGATGTTCTGTACGTTCTCCAATCGCTATTTAGGTTGTCGTTATTGGGCATCACTACACTAATAACTCTGGTACTGGAATTGACTCTGCTCAAATCATTTGGACCATTAGACAACACAACAACTACTTTCCAAACATTTGCAGGAACTACTACTCTACCATTGTCTATCGAAGCTGCTAATCCTCCAGTTGTTGTAGCGCCACCTTCACCATAAGCACCAGAAATGATATATAATTCGTTTCCTGCTTGAACCAAAGTTCTGCAATAATCTTCTAGTCCAGCCCAAGTAATTTGGTTGTTTCTTGGAGCCTGAGGAATAATATTTGTCATTAAAAACGTAGAAGAATTGGCTGCAATTGATGTTGTTCTGTCTGCTGATGGACACATATGACCTCTGTCAAAACCTGAAGAACTGTAACTTAGATTATCAACTTTATACCAATCGGCAGGTAAAGCAGTATTGGCTCTGAAATTATCTTGACGAGGTACTGAACCATAATCTGTTGTAGCTACATGCCAGCTCACCCAATTAGGAATGCCTCTATCGCGGTTATATGAAACTGAATAATAGCCTTCTTTTAAAAGAAAATTTGAGAAATCAGCTACGTTTGTTGTTGCATTGCTAGGGTTTCCCATCACCAATGTACTATCTGTTGCACTTGTTGGAGGTGCTACTGGCGGAACAATAACCGGTGCCCCAACTGGATCGGTAGTCTCAACCAAAATAGGATCTTTTGTACACGCTGAAAATATTGCAATAGAAGCAAAAAGTATTAAAAAGCCGTTTTTTCTGATCATGATTTATTTGTTTTTATCACATCGATTTCGATGCTCTGCAATAACGCGGTTCAAAACTACACTTTTCTTTTGAAAACACTTTAAATTAGTACCATTTTACATGTATTCATTTAAGTTGAAAATTATTTCAGGGAGTAAATTTCAATCGCCGAAGTTTTAGTGTAATTTTAAAACCTATGTTTAAGCAATTGACAATATTGTTTGTTTTTATTTTTTGTGCTCAGCTATCTTTTTCTCAAAATATTACTGGAACTTGGGAAGGGCTGATGTCAGACGAGTACTTTAAACTATCTGTCATACAACAAGGAAACCAATTGTGTGGTCAAACTTTCGATGTGGTGGTAGATAATAAAAAGAACTATTGCAAAACGTATTGCAGCGGACAATATGACAATACACTAGAAATTTGGTATTTGAAAGGTATTCAGTTTATTGAAAATAGCGGAGAACATGTATTGATGACCATAAAAATATGGAAAACATCCAATGTGGATTCGAAAATCATGATGGCCAACATTACGACTTCAGCCTCGCCGCTCGATTTTTTTGGAATGGAAAGTGGTGAAAATTTCTGGATTAGAAAAATTTCTAATACCCCACAAAAACTTGCCGGAAATCTACCTGTATGTTTTCAAAATCAACTAACTGTTCCTGAAAATAAAAATCTGAAAGAAAAAAGTACTGAGGCAAAAAAGAAAAAAAAGGATTCCACAAATACAAAAATCGTAGATACATCTACAATTAAAAAAGATTCTTTACCCAATACCCAAACCCCATTTAAAACGGATACAACAAAGGAAAACAGTAAGTTATTATTCACTGAAATGAATAACAGACAAAATAACGTGGTATCCAAACTTATCGTAAATAC
>CALPIT020000004.1 GCA_943323705.2 Streptomyces griseus | reverse complement strand
TGGAAACCCGAAAAAGAGCGGCTTTTATGAATTCTCTTTCCGGGTTTAAAAGTGCTTCTTTGATTGGTACTATTGATAAAAATAACAACACAAATCTGGCGATTTTCAGTTCGGTAATTCATTTGGGCTCAAATCCAGCTCTAGTTGGATTTATTAACAGACCTGATACTGTAGACAGACATACATTTGAAAATATACTGGAAACAAATTGTTTTACGATTAATCATATCTCTAAATCGATATATAAACAAGCCCATCAAACCTCCGCACGTTATCCAAAAGATATTTCAGAATTTGATGCAACTGGTTTAACAACTGAATATATAAATGATTTCAAAGCGCCTTTTGTAAAAGAAAGTCGGATTAAGTATGGTTTGGAGTTTATTGAAAAGCATGAATTAAAAATCAACGGAACTATTTTGGTGATAGGTAAAGTAATTGAAGTTATTCTTCCACAATCTTGTTTGTTATCAGATGGCGCTATAGATATTGAAATGGCTGAAACTATTGCAATTTCAGGATTATATAGTTATCACTCTACAGAAAAAATCGCGAGGCTTTCTTATGCGAAAACTGATAAAGCACCAATCGAAATCTAATGAAAGCTATTAAAAAAGAAAATCTTCCTTCTAAAATTTGCTTAACCTGCAACAGGCCTTTCACTTGGCGAAAAAAATGGGAGAAGAACTGGAATGAAGTAAAATATTGCAGTGATAAATGCAGAAACAAAAGATAAATGACCATTAAAAATAAAACACTCAGACTCATATTAGGAGATCAGCTAAATATCAACCACAGCTGGTTTGCAACAGTTGATAGAAATGTCACTTACGTTTTAATGGAAATCAAAAGTGAAACAGATTACGCCACGCATCATATTCAAAAAGTAATCGGCATTTTTGCTGCCATGCAATCTTTTGCAAAAGAACTGCAACAACAACATCATGATATCATTTATATTCACTTGAATGATGAAAATAATCTTCATCGGTTTGATGATAATGTTTTGGCTTTAATAGATAAATACAAGTACACAAATTTTGAATACCAGTTACCAGACGAATACAGAGTAGACGAGCACTTGAAAGCGTTTACTCAAAAATTGAAAATCCAATCTCAAGTTTATGACACCGAACATTTTTACAGTTCAAGAACTGAATTGGGTGATTTGTTTGTAGGTAAAAAGACTTATTTAATGGAGACTTTCTATCGCCATATGAGAAAGAAACACAAGGTGCTGGTTGATGATGAAAGCAAACCACTTCATGGTAAATGGAATTTTGATGAAGACAATCGACAAAAACTACCCAAGAACCATAAGCCTATATCTCCTTTATTGTTTTCTAATGATGTAACAGAGATTGAAAATGAGATTGTAAAATCAAAAATCAAAACAATTGGAAAAGTAGATAGTAAGAATTTTATCTGGCCGATAAATAGAAAGCAATCATTGGAATTACTTGATTTTTTTACAACAAATTGTTTGCAATTGTTTGGAACCTTTCAAGATGCTATGTCGCCGAATGAATGGTCTGTATATCATTCGAGGTTGTCATTTTCAATGAATATTAAATTGATTTCTCCCAAGGAAGTAGTTGATAAAGCCATTGAGACGTTCAATAAAAATCCTGATCAAATCGCATTTCATCAATTGGAAGGATTTGTCAGACAAATCATCGGATGGCGCGAGTACATGCGTGGCATTTATTGGTTGAAGATGCCTGAATATGCCAATCTTAATTATTTTCAGCATGATGCAAAATTGCCAGATTGGTTTTGGACTGGCAATACAAAAATGAATTGTTTGAAAGACGCTATTCATCAGTCACTTGATTATGCATATGCTCATCACATTCAGCGTTTAATGGTGACCGGTAACTTCGCACTGCTGGCCGGTGTTCATCCTGATGAAGTGGATGCTTGGTATTTGGGTATTTATATTGATGCATTTGAATGGGTGGAAATCACGAATACTAGAGGTATGAGCCAGTTCGCGGATGGCGGCATTGTAGGAACAAAGCCTTATGTGAGTTCTGCAACTTATATCAATAAAATGAGTAGTTATTGTTCTGGTTGTTATTACGATAAAAATATAAAAACAGGAGAAAAGGCTTGTCCTTTTAACAGCTTGTATTGGAATTTTTATCACAAGCATGAAGACAAACTCGGTAACAATCCACGCATAGGCATGATGTATAACGTTTGGAAAAAAATGAATGTGGATGCCCAGAAAGAGTTACTAGCTCAAGCTGATTATTATTTAAAACATATCAACGAGCTATAAATGAAAAGATCGATAGTTTGGTTTACAACTGATTTACGGTTGTATGATAATGAGACGTTGGTCCAGGCGATTCAGCAAACTGATGAGATTATACCTGTTTATTGTATTGATGAACAACAGTTTCAAACAACTGAATTTGGCTTTAGAAAAACCGGAAAATTCAGAGCACAATTTTTATTAGAATCCTTGACTGATTTAGATAACAATTTACGTGAATTGGGTTCGGGATTGATAGTGGTAAAAGGAAAGCCTGAAATTGAAATTAATAAAATAGCACAAAAATATAACACACAAAAAGTATTTGCAAAGAAACAAGTAGGCTATGAAGAATTGGCCACGCAATCCAAAGTTGAATTCGAATTGAAAAAAATAAATGCAACGCTTGAAACTTTTGACTCTACAACTTTATACCATCCCAATGATTTGCCATTTACAATTACAGCTATTCCTGAAGTATTTACAGATTTCAGAAAAAAAGTAGAGAAAGAAGCTAAAGTTAGAAATGACTTATCTGCGCCATTAACTATTACATCTCCATGTATAGAAAATCTAATCCTTCCGGCATTACATGAGTTAGGATTGGAAAATTGTTTATTTGATTGCCGTGCTGCTTATCCATTTAATGGAGGAGAAACTGCTGGAACAAAAAGGGTTTTTAATTATCTCACAGAAACCCACGCTATTGCTACTTATAAGGAAACTAGAAATGGCATGATTGGCGAAAATTATTCTTCTAAGTTTTCACCTTGGTTGGCATTAGGTTGCATTTCTCCTAAAATAATTTATCATGAGATTAAAAAATATGAATCTGCGCATGTCGCCAATGAATCAACTTATTGGCTGATATTTGAATTATTGTGGAGAGATTATTTTTATTTCATGATGAAAAAATATCCGACACATTTTTTTTCACAAAATGGGATTAATAAGCTTAAAGGATCAATCAATAAACATGATGAAGTTGCCTTTGAAAAATGGAAAACTGGTCAAACAGAAAACGATTTCATCAATGCCAACATGACTGAACTGAATCAAACAGGATTCATGAGTAACCGAGGTCGTCAGAACGTAGCCAGTTATTTATGTCATGATATGAGATTAGATTGGCGATATGGTGCTGCCTATTTTGAAGAGCAGTTAATTGATCATGATGTTGCGAGCAATTGGTGCAACTGGGCCTATATAGCTGGCGTTGGAAATAATCCAAGAGGAGTGAGTATATTCAATATTGAGAAACAAGCAAATGATTACGATAAAAATAAATTGTATAGAAATTTATGGTTGACGAAAAATTAAGTACAGAAAATAGGTTACCAACTGTTATAAAAAATTATGTTTCTGATTCATCAGACATTATTGATGAAGATAAAGACCGAATCATTCAAATGGCCTGGGAAGACCGAACTCCTTTTGAAGCGATTGAATTTCAATTTGGTTTAAAGGAGAAAGACGTGATTGAATTCATGAGAAAAAATTCTTTGCCTTCTAGTTTTAAAATGTGGAGAAAAAGAATGAAATCGCGTAAAACAAAACATAGTTTTCTTCGAGAAAAATCAATCGATCGTTTCAAATGTTCCAGACAAAGAAACAGCGGTAATAAAATTGCCAAGCGATAACGAAAAAATCAATTATGAATTTATTTAGCAATGCTGAAATGGAGGACGCATCAAGAGAAAAAATAATTCACTTTGATTTACCTGATGCAGATGTGATTTTATACGAAGATTTATTTACTAAAAAAGAAGCTGAAACCCTACAAAAAAATTTGATTGAAAAAATTCAATGGCGACAAGATAAAATCAAAATGTTTGGAAAATTGCTTGATCAACCCAGATTGACTGCGTTTTATGGTGATGCTAATAAACCCTATTCATATTCAGGAATTATGATGGCCCCTGTTGACTGGAATGAAGATTTACTTTTCATTAAAAATAGAATAGAAAAATTTGTAAATATTCGTTTTACAAGTGTCTTATTGAATTATTACAGAGATGGGAAAGACAGTATGGGCTGGCATGCGGATGATGAGAAAGAATTGGGACAAAATCCTATCATCGGTTCTGTAAGTTTTGGAGAAACAAGGAATTTTCAAATGAGACATAAAACACAAAAGGAAATAAAGAAAGTTGACATTCCATTATCCAACGGTTCTTTTTTACTGATGAAAGGAGCTACGCAGCATTTTTGGCAACACCAGATTCCAAAGACTTCAAGAGAATTAAGTTCGAGGATAAATTTGACGTTCAGAGTAATTTTATAGAATTCTTATCTGCTCTAAAAATTACTTCTAATTTGTATAAAAAGTTAATAACTCAGGTGGCTTTAAATTATAGGTATAAGTAATGTTATTAAAAAACAAATAATCCAACTTTATTTAACTGATTCACTGGCTTGTTATCCCAGAATAATTCAAAATCTTCCAATCCTGACTTTGTATAATCATCCATGACTTCTTGCATGGTCATCATGGATTTTGTTTTTAATGTATTTAGCAATTCAAATAACCAAACACCCTGAGCTTTATCAATTTTTATATTAATGGTGTTTGATTTTGTTTCAAAAGTTAATGAAGCCAATTCCCATTGGTTACCTTTTTTAGATTTGGTAATGATTTCTATACTAGGGAGGTTGCCAATGAAAATAACTTTAGAACTTGCTTGATAAGAAATTAATTCAGCTTCATCTAATGCATCTGCAATAAAGTTTGGATGAATTGATGTTCTTGGTACTTTCATGTCGAACCATTTGTGTAAAGGTTCTTCCAATCCAACACCATGCATATAATTAAGTAAAGATTTCTTCAAACCAAAACTGAAACTGTCGTGATCAGTTCCTGTTAAATCAATATGGGCTACATCATTATCGGCAAAACTGATGTCAACTTCGTTAGCTTTTTTTACATTGAATTTTTCAGGTTCTAATCCAACTGGGCTATGAGCCGTCATAGCGAATTGATGCCAGAAGGCAGATTGAAGCACACCAGCTTGAAATAGTTGTCGAACCATTTCCAAACTATCAATGGTTTCTTGCGCAGTTTGTGTAGGAAATCCATACATCAGATAAGCGTGAACCATGATGCCGGCTTCAGTAAAGTTTCGGTTTACTTTAGCAACTTGTGCCACCGTAATGCCTTTATTGATGAGTTGCAATAACCTATCGCTCGCCACTTCCAATCCGCCGGAAACCCCAATACAGCCGCTTGCTTTCAGCAAGTAACATAAATCTTTAGTGAAACTTTTTTCAAAGCGGATATTGGTCCACCAGCTGATTACTAATTTTCTGTTGATGATTTCAATGGCTAAAGCACGCATCAACGATGGGGGAGCCGCTTCATCTACAAAATGGAATCCTGTTTCTCCGGTTTGTGCAATCATCTCTTCAATCCTGTCGCAAAGGATACTTGCAGTTAGTGGCTCGTATCTTTTGATGTAATCTAGACTCACATCACAAAATGTACACTTACCCCAATAGCAGCCATGCGCCATCGTTAGTTTGTTCCATCTGCCATTGCTCCACAAGCTGTGCATGGGATTTACAATTTCAATCGCCTGAATATATTTATCTAAAAGTAAATCGCTGTAATCAGGAGTGCCTACTTGGTTTTGCTTGTAATCGGTACAAGCTGAATTATTGATGTAAGTAACAATGCCATCTTGCAATAAAAAAGTTCGCTTTAGATCAGTTGCTTGTTTTTCTCCTTTGACAAAATGAATCAAATTTTCAATAGGAGTTTCGCCATCGTCTAAAGTGATGTAATCAAAGAATTCAAACACTCTTGCATCTTTCAGGCTTCGAAGTTCAGTGTTAGCAAAACCGCCGCCCATGGCGATTTTTATTTGAGGATATTTTTGTTTGACAAATTTTGCCATTCTAAATCCGGCATAAAGATTACCCGGAAATGGAATGGAAACGGCCATCATCATCGGTTGAATAGCTGCAATTCTTTTGTCAACAATTTCAATTAAAATGTCATCTACAAATGTATTCGGTCTTTGAAGTGATTCATACAGCTCATCAAAACTGTTGGCGCTTCTGCCTAATCTTTCTGCATAACGACTAAAACCAAAATGCTCATCAATACATTCTTTAATTAAATCGCTGATGTCTTCAAGATACATGGTGGCGATATGTTTCGCTTTGTCTTGCGTACCCATATTGCCAAAAGCCCATTGCAGATCATCTAATTGAAGGAATCTGCTAGCTTCCGGAAGGAAATTTCTTTTGGCAATCTGATGTGCTAATGTTGGTTGATGTCCTTGAAGAAATAAAATGGTTTTATCAATTGTGTTGTAATAATCATCCTGAAGTGCGATGATTCGTTTGGCATTATCAGAAACTGAATCCCATTTTTCATCCTCCGGCCTCGGACAAAGAGAGAATATTTTCTTCAAACCATTTTTAGAGAAAATCTCTAGTATCACTTCAATGCCCAGATCACTTTGATAAGCACTAATGTTTTTTGTATTTAGAAATCCTTTTAAATAGGCTGTCGCCGGATAGGGCGTATTCAGCTGAGTAAATGGAGGCGTGACTAAATAAATGGTTGATGACAATTGAAAAAATTATTCCGCGAAATTATTGTTTAATTCAACAAGATTTGCTTTTGAAATAGGAATAATTGCCTGTGAAAATTGTGGATGGAATTAAATAATCACTTTTTGGGTTCAGTTTTAACTTTACCTTCACCGCATCGATATCATAATTCTTAGTTCAATTTCTAACTTTGCAGCTGAAAAAAATAAAATCATGAACAAATTAATTTCTTCTTCTTTTTTAATCTATACCATGTCAATTGTGATATGTTTGAGTGCATGTGGACAAGGTAAAAATGAACCAAAAGCAACTCAAACGAAAACCACACAAGATGTTGTTACTAAATCACCTGATGAATGGAAAAAAGTTTTATCAGCAGAACAATATAGTGTACTTAGAGAAAAGGAAACAGAAAAACCTTTCACAGGCAAATTGTTATACAATAAAGATAAAGGTGTTTATAAATGTGCGGGCTGTGGCAATGAGCTTTTCACTGATGAAATGAAATTCGATTCACATTGTGGCTGGCCAAGTTTCGACAAGGAGATTGAAGGTGGAAAAATCAAAAAGATTGAAGACAATTCTTTAGGTATGCATCGCACTGAAATTGTATGTGCAAAATGTGGTGGTCATTTAGGTCATCTATTTGATGATGGACCAACGTCAACGGGTATGCGCTATTGCGTTAATTCAGAATCTTTAACCTTTCAAAAAGAAGTGGCTGTTGCTGAAGCTCAAAAAACAAAAAATAATATCGATACGATCACTTTAGGCGGTGGTTGTTATTGGTGTGTGGAAGCGGTATATGAAATGCTTGATGGTGTGGTAAGTGTAGCTTCTGGTTTTTCAGGTGGCAATGTGGTTAATCCCAGTTATCGCGAGGTTTGCATGGGAAATACCGGTCATGCAGAAGTTGTTCAAATTGTTTATGACAATAAGAAAACTTCATTGGATGAAATTCTTAGAGTGTTCTTTACTGTACATGACCCAACAACCTTGAACAGACAAGGAGCCGATGAAGGAGAGCAATATCGTTCTGTCATTTTTTACAGCAACAACGAACAATACAAAACTGC
Organism: Streptomyces griseus; assembly: GCA_943323705.2. Lineage (GTDB taxonomy): Bacteria > Bacteroidota > Bacteroidia > Chitinophagales > Chitinophagaceae > Ferruginibacter. Next base: position 21,744 of record CALPIT020000004.1, on the reverse strand, counting down.
AAAATCTATTGTTGATGAATTAAACAATAGAAGAGTTTACGACAATCCTGTTGTGACACAAATTGTTCCATTTAAAGTTTTCTACAAAGCTGAAGATTACCATCAGGATTATTATGCTCAAAACCAGGAAAAGCCTTATTGCAAAATGGTTATCCAACCCAAATTGGAAAAATTTGAAAAGCTGTTTAAAGACAGATTGAAAAAAACGGGGAATTAATATTTATGAATAGAATCATTTTAATTTTTTTATTCTTTATCATCTGCTTTTCTGCAATCTCACAGGATGCAAGAATTATAACTGTTTCATTTATTCCCACAATCGATGATATAAATGTAAAACTCGATGAGGATATTATCATTGATCCCGTACAGCATTATAAAATCAATATTTCAAAATTGAAATTTTATGTTTCTCATTTGAGTTTTTACAAAAATGAAAAACTTCTATGGCAAGACAATGTCGCTGCCCATTTAATGGACGCCGCAAATGATATGAGTATTAAATTGATCATCAAAAATAATATTGATTTTAATGCCATTAAATTTGGTTTAGGAGTTGACAGCATTACTAATGTTTCAGGCGCCTTGGATGGAGATTTAGATCCGTTGAAAGGCATGTACTGGACCTGGCAAAGTGGTTATGTAAATTTTAAATTGGAAGGCACAATGCCAGATAAAAATTGGGTAAACCAAAAATTCGAATATCATTTGGGCGGCTATTCGGGAGAAAATAATGCTTACAATTCTATATCGTTAAAAACTGAAAATTCAGATTTAATAAACATTCAATTTGATGCAGGTAAATTTCTCTCTGATTGGTATGTAGGAGCTCATCCCAATATCATGTCGCCCGGAAAAATTGCAGTTGATTTCTCGAAAATTCTCGCTTCTTGTTTCAGTATAAAATGAGCATAAAACCATTACATATCATTTTCCTTTGCCTGTTTTTTATAGTAACGGCTTTTGCAATAATAGAGCACATAGATTTTCCGGTTCCAAAAGGCTGGCCAAAGCCTGTTTATGATTTCAAATCCAATCCTTTTAATCAAGAAAAAATCGAATTAGGACGTTCACTTTTTTATGATCCTTTATTGTCTGTAAACAATTCCACTTCTTGTGCTTCTTGTCATTCTCCTTACAATGCCTTTGCACATACTGATCATCAATTAAGTCATGGTGTATTTGATAGTATCGGAACTCGCAATGCGCCGGCTTTAATGAATTTAGCATGGCAATCGAGTTTCATGTGGGATGGCTCTATAGACAATTTGAATGACCAGGCATTAACACCATTGTCTCATCCTTCAGAAATGGGAGAACGGATGGAAAATGTTTTATCAAAACTCAACAACAAGTATTATTACAAAACCCTTTGTGCTAATGCTTTTGGAGATAGTTTGCTCACAAAGGATAGATTTTTACGTTCATTGGCCCAATTTGAAGTTTCGCTGATTAGTGCCGAATCAAAATATGATAGTATGATGCGAAAACAAGTCAACTTCAATGAAAAAGAAAATAACGGCTACAAGATTTTTAAAGCAAATTGTTCAGCTTGTCATCAGGAACCTTTATTCACAAATAACAGTTTTAAGAACAATGGCTTAACAATAAATACAGAATTAAATGATTTTGGGAAAATGAATATCACCCATCAATCCAAAGACTCATTGTTTTTCAAAGTTCCCAGTCTAAGAAATGTAGAATATTCTTTTCCGTATATGCATGATGGTAGATTTACAAAATTATCTGAAGTGCTCAAGCATTATACTTCTTCATTTGATAGTAATCCCAATGTATCAACAGAACTAAAGAAAGGTATTGTATTATCTAATTCGGAAAGAGTCGATTTGATTTCTTTTTTATTGACTTTGAGTGACAGAAAATTTATATTTAACCCACAACATAGCTTTCCAAAAGAGCTATTAAATGTTCAATAATTGTAATTGGAATTTTTCACAAACGTTGCCGGAACTTTTTTTTCCTCTTTTTCAATAAAATATTTAGCTAAAAAAATAATTTTTAAAAAAAAATCAATTAGCTTCGAACTACTAAAGATTTCGTAGATAGTTTATTTGTCTATAAAATCCATTTAAAATTATTTTAAAGAATACATAATTGATGAAAAAAACAATTCAAATTTCCTTTCCTTTTTTAGTAATCATAATACTTTTAATTTCTACTAAGCAAATTTCAGCGCAGTACAATCAATTATGGATACCGGATACCTTAAATGGAACCACATTTAATTTAAATATTAAAGATACTTTTTCACAAATAAGACCCGGACAACAAACGATTACCGCGGGTATAAATAATAAATTTTGGGGCCCTACCTTATTCATCAATAAAGGAGACACCGTGCACATGAATGTGAGAAATTATCTAAATGATTCTACCACGTTGCATTGGCATGGAATGCACTTGCCTGCTGTAATGGATGGAGGCCCGCATCAAGTAATACCTCCCGGAACTTTATGGCAACCATATTGGAAAGTAGCTAATAATGCTGCAACATACTGGTACCATCCGCATTTGCATGAAATGACGCAAGATCAAATCACCAAAGGAATTGGTGGTTTGATAATTGTAAGAGATGCCGTTGAATCTGCATTGCCTTTACCTAGAAAATACGGCATCGATGACATTCCCTTAGTTTTGACTGACCGTGATTTTACCACAGCCAATCAATTCAGTGTGGTACCTTATGGTGATAGCTCGATGGTAAATGGTGTTTTAAGTCCACAATACACCATACCTGCTCAGGTAGTGAGATTAAGGATTTTAAATGCAGCAATTGAACGTTCTTATAATTTAGGATTCAGTGACAACAGAAGTTTTTATGTCATCACATCAGATGGCGGTTTATTAAATGCTCCGGTGTCATTGACAAGATATCTGTTGCATGCCGGTGAAAGAATTGAAATATTGGTGAATTGTAGCGGACAGACTGGAACAAGTTTTAATTTGAAAGCCTATAATTCTGCTTTAACTCAAACAATTCCAGGTGGTGATGTGTTTCCAAATGGTCCATTTGCTAATGCTTTGGCCAGGATAGACTTTAATGTTTTGCATTTAAATGTTGGTGCTCAAACGAGCAATCCGATTACGGCTATTCCAACTGCATTGACAACAGTAAATACAATACCTGCATCAACTGCGAATATTACACGTAATTTAACCATAAGCGATACAACAATAGCCGGTATTCCTGGAGCTACTTTCTTGTTGAATCATAGATTGTTTAATATGAATTACAATGATTATACAGTTCCACTCGACAATACTGAAATCTGGGAAATTAATAATTCCGGAAATTTCGGACATCCTTTTCATATTCACGATGTGGAATTTAATATTCTTACTGTAAATGGAGTTTCGCCGGATGCTGCACAAGCCGGTTGGAAAGATGTAGTTTTTGTTCCCAGTCGTTCAATAGTTAGGTTTATCGCAAAATTTGATGACTATGCCGATATTACTCATCCATTTATGTACCATTGTCATATTTCACTGCATGAAGATGAAGGCATGATGGGACAATTTGTTGTGGGAAGTACAGCAATTTCACCAACAGTTTCAACATTGTCTTGCTCAACAGCATCTTTTTCTGGAACGGCAAATGCAAATACTATTTATAATGGTACAGCCACGTTGCCATACACAGGAGGTAACGGGTTAGCGTACACGTCGGGAACTGCCATTTCATCATCTGGCGTTACAGGTTTGACGGCAACTTTACAATCAGGAACTTTAGCAAGTGGTTCAGGAAATTTGGTGTATATCATTTCAGGAACACCGAACAGCTCGGGCACAGCCAATTTTGCTGTGAGTTTTGGTGGACAGTCTTGCACATTAAGTTTGATTGTAAATAATGCAGTTCCGCTTCCTTCAGCCAATCGCAATGTAATGGTAATTATTGCAGATGATATGGGTACTGATTATTTAGGGTTTTATGAAAATCACCAAGATACTGTTGATGTGCCCAATTTGAGATATTTGGTGAATCATGGTATCAGATTTACGAATGCCACTGCTGATCCGGTTTGTTCGGCTACAAGAGCGAGCATCATTACTGGAAGATATGGTTTCAGAACAGGAGTAGGAGGAATTATTGGTGGAGTGGGAGGCTCGGGTGTTTTAGATACAACTGAAATCACGATACCGAAATTATTAAAGGCATTTAATCCAAATATTACGAAAGCCCACATAGGAAAATGGCATTTGCAACAACCTGCTCCGGTAAATTTAACTGCCCCTAACCGTATGGGCTATGACAGATTTGAAGGTCCTTTTATTGGCACTTTAACGCCAGGGTATAACAATTGGACAAAAATAACAGATGGTGTATCATCCACAATGACTACATACGCTACAACAGAACAAACGAATAATGCCAGTTCATGGATAAGATCTCATGCCGCTAATCCTTTCTATGTTTGTCTTTCTTATAATGCACCTCATGATCCTTTCCATCTGCCTCCTGCAGGATTGCATAGTTTTACCGGTTTAAGTGGAACACCCGCTGATATCAACAACAATCCAAAGAGTTATTTTAAAGCCATGATTCAAGCTATGGATCATGAGTTGGGCAGATTGTTTGATTCGTTAAGGGCAATTAATAAATTTGATAGTACAGACTTTATTTTTATTGGAGATAATGGCAGTGTTGCCAGAGTCGCTCAAATTGCTGATACCAGTCGAGCTAAAGGAACTTTGTATGAATACGGCATTCATGTACCTATGATCATTTCCGGTCCATCGGTTGTGAATCCCGGTAGAGTATCTGATGCGTTAGTAAACGCTGCAGATATTTTTGCTACGGTGCTGGAATTGTATGGTTATGGCAACTGGCAATCACAGATACCAACAAATAAACCAGTTGATAGTAAAAGTTTATTACCGATTATAAAAAATCAATCGACAAGCGTTAGGCCTTGGGCTTTTGCTGAAATTTTCAAAACAACAACTGATTCATCTGACGGCAAGGCTATGAAGAATGCTAATTACAAGTTGATTCGTTTTAATGATGGCCGTGAACGTTTTTACAATCTGACATTAGATCCTTCCGAATTAAATAATTTATTGAACACAAATATGACATCAACTGACAATACCAATTATGCTTATTTGTGTAATCAAATGCTAAATTTGGTTGGTTCGGGAACTCCTTGTCCTGCAGTTGCAGAGCCATTGGTGAATTCAATTGAATGTTTAAATATTGCTATTTCATCTTCAAGTGTATATGCAGCAACGCCTTTCAGTGCAACACTTTCTCTGCCTTATACAGGTGGAAACGGTTTGGCATATAATCAAGGAAATATTATCCAATCAAGTGGAGTGCTTGGTTTGACAGCTACTTTAATACCTGGAACATTAGCAAATGGTAATGGCAGTCTAATGTATATGATTTCAGGTACGCCTGTATCAAGCGGAAATGCTGTTTTTAATTTTGAATTTGGAGGTCAGTCTTGTAGTTTTAGTTTGCCTGTTAATAATGTTTCTAGCAATGTAGTATTTGGCTTTGAAATTCGTCCAAATCCGGCTAAAGATATGTTGAACGTGATTTTGAATCCAGGGGTACAAGCTTATTATGTTTGGATTTATGATGCAATAGGACGTACTGTAACCATGTTGCCACAGCCAGACTTATCAAGAGGCATTGATATATCAAGATTGCCAAAAGGTGTATATATGCTTAAGGTAATGAATGCCTCTAACAAGCAAGTGATCACCAAGAAATTTGTAAAAGGTTAATTTATCATAATGGGCAAAGGTTTTGCATTTATTGGAATTTTAATTTTTGCAATTGCATTGCAGCCTTCTCATGCTGAAAATAAAAATGAAAGCAATAATGCCATACTGATGTTACAAGTAAGAGATACCTTGTTTCCCATTAAAGTGATCTCAACAGATAAAATGAACATCATGTTGGATTTTCAAAAAGAACTGATTGCTTTACAGTGGAAAGGTTTGAATCGAGATGACAGAACTGTACAATTGACAGATAGTACCGGTAAGATTTATGAAGAAAAACAAATGTTTGCCGGAAGTACAATTATCTATTTTGAAACACAAACTTTATATGAAGGCAACTATATTATAAAAGTATCAGATCAGCCCGAATGGATTTATAAAAACATTAAAATAATAAAACCCGAATAATTGAATTTTATGATTAAAAAATTATTTCTTTTAGTATTGTTGTTTCAAGTTGGAACAGCTTTTTCGCAAAGTCCTGCAGTAACTTCCTGGTTAAGAAACACTACTGGCATCAAAGGTCGACACTATGTAAGTGGTAATCCGACACCCATTCAGGATAATGATTCAGCCAATGTGCAACAGGTGTTTTATTCAACCAATTGGGTGTATGTTAGAACTAAGGGAATTCCTGCATATATCAGTGGTCCTTTTTTAGATGGGAATCCATCGATTGCCACCAATCAAAATGCGATATTCAAATTTCCATTGAGTCCGATACAAAATACAGGAACACCAACAAATACAACAGGCGGAAATATTGGAGTTTTTATCAATGGTGTGGCATTGTTTGATTATCGTGATGGTGTGTCATGGAGAAATGCAACCAGCTCATTATGTGGTGGTCCAATTATGCCTCCATGTATGGGCGATGGAGTATGGAATAGAGATGCTGTTGTTGGTGAAAGGTTAGGGTTTGATTGTTCAAAAGCACATCCTGCAATGGGAAACTATCATCACCATCAAAATCCAAGTGCCTTTAATTTGGATTTAAATGTAATCTCAACTGTTTGCAATATTTATGCTTCAGATGGTTTGTATGCAATAGACAGTAATGCTCATTCTCCATTAATTGGTTTTGCTTATGATGGCTTTCCTATTTATGGAGCTTATGCCTATAAAAATACAAATGGTACGGGTGGTATTGTGAGAATGAAATCAAGTTTTACGTTGAGAAATATAACCACCCGAACTACTAATTACTTAGGAGCAACAGTAACGCCTGGACCTCCGGTAAGTGCTACATATCCTCTGGGATATTTCAGAGAAGATTATCAATACAATACAACATCAGCAGCCACACCTGATTATCTGGATGAACACAATGGTAGATTTTGTGTAACACCTGAATACCCTGGTGGTACTTATTGTTATTTTACTACAGTAGACGCTAGATGGAATTCTGCTTATCCTTATGTGGTGGGTCCTACTTTTTATGGCGTTAGAACTGCAGCTAAAGTGACTGCAATAACAGAGCCGGTTACTCAATATACTGGCGGTATTGCTGTTTCACCGGTGGTCACTTCCTTGAATTGTTCGGCAGTAAGTTTTTCGGCTTTGGCATTAATTAATAATCCATATAATGGTACCGCAACAATTCCATATAACGGTGGAAACGGTGTCGCCTATACGCAAGGTGCTGCCATTTCTTCTACAGGCGTAACAGGTTTAACAGCTACTTTACAAGCGGGAACATTATCTAATGGAAACGGCAATTTAACTTATACTATAATTGGAACACCAACAACATCTGGGTTGGCAAACTTTTCCATTTCTTTTGGTGGTCAGTCATGTTCATTCAGCCTTGAAGTTGGGAATGTAATACCATTAAATCCCATTGTAGGCAGTCTGGATTGTGTTAACGCACAAGCAACACCAGGGACAGTAAATGTCGTTTACAATTCGATAGTTTCTATACCTTATACTGCTGGTAACGCAGTTGTATATACGCAAGGAACTGCCATTGCCTCAACAGGAGTTACAGGATTAACAGCAACTTTGCAAGCAGGAACATTGGCTTTTGGTGACGGTAATCTAATATATCAAATTTCAGGAACGCCCGCCACTGCAGGTACTGCAAGTTTTGCCATCAACTTTGGTGGTCAAGCATGTAACTTAAGTATCGTTATCTTGGATACCAATCCAACACTACCAGTGATTACTGCAATGGATTGTGGTGGCGCTATTTTTTCTGCAACACCATATATAAATGTTCCATATACAGCAACTGCTACTGTTACCTATTCAGGTGGTAATGGTGCAAATTATCCTTTTGCGGGTCCTTCGATACCATCTACAGGAGTTACAGGATTAACATTGGTATTGCAACCAGGAACACTTGCCATTGGAAATGGTGCTTTAATTTTCAATATCACAGGAACACCTACAGCAACTGGAACAGCATTTTTTAATTTAGATTTCGGAGGTGCTAATTGTATTTTGACGATGAATGTACTGTTGGCTGCCAATAACAATTCTGAATTGAATTTTATCATCAAGCCCAATCCAGTTAAGGATGTGTTATTCATTGTTGTTTCAAATCCTGATTTTATTCCTTCTAATTTGTGGATGTATGATGAAACGGGTAGATTGGTTTATACATCAGTACAACCCAATTTATCTACAGGCGTTCCAACATCGAAATTGCCAAAGGGAACTTATTTAATCAAAATAATGGATGGTAATACCAAAAAATATGTCACAAAGAAATTTGTAAAAGGATAATTAATGAATGTTCTAACCAGAAAATTGAAATTGTTTATTGTCATCCTTGTAATGGTGATTTCAAATCCTGTTAAAGCCCAATTTGATTTTTCTTTGAAAAATGTAGATGGTAAAACGGTTTCATTGACAGACAACCCCAATGCCAAAGGCTACATCATTGTATTTACTTGTAACCACTGTCCTTTTGCTAAATTATATCCTAAACGTCTAAATCAACTCAATAAAAAATATGCTTCTTTAGGTGTTCCATTGATTGCCATTAGTTCTACTGATACCATTATGTATGTAGAAGATTGTTACGACAAGATGGTTGCAAAATCCAAAATAGGCAAATATAATTTCCCTTATTTGTACGACAGTGCACAATCGGTTGCCCGAAATTACAATGCAGAAAGAACCCCGCAGGCATTTGTAATTTGGAAAGAAAATGACAGATGGGTAGTAAAATACAATGGCGCGATCGATGATAATGGCGCTGAACCTGAGTTGGTTAGTGAAAATTATGTGGCCGAAGCTGTTGATCAATTATTAGAAGGAAATCAAGTAAAACAGCCGTTTACAAGATCTGTGGGTTGTAAAATTAATTTCAGAAAACAATAATTATATTCATTTATTAATAAATACCCGAATACATTTGCGCTCTCGGGAACTTTTATTAATTTAGGGAAATGTTTTCAGGTATTTTACAGTCATTTCAGACCTTTTCCTTACATGAATTGGATGCTACCAATTTATTGATGAAAAACAGATTTGAAACTAAATATTATTTTCATCTTTCTCATTTAGACAATATCCTACAGGCTTGTCAAAATCGCTACAATATTCTCAAAATTGATGACAGATTGATCTTTGATTATCAAAATTGTTACTTTGATACTAAAGATTTTCAATTGTACTATAAACATCATAATGGTAAAGCTGAGCGTTATAAGATTCGTAAAAGAGTTTATTTGAACAGCCAATTGTCGTTTATAGAAATTAAGCAAAAAACAAAAAAAGGCAACACCAATAAATACAGGCAGGAAGCTGTTTCTCTAGAAAATGCTGCGTCTTTTTTGCAATCACACATCAATATTAATTATACCGAACTGATACCAACATTGGAGAATCAATATAACAGGATAACACTGCTTCATAAAAAAAATGAAGAAAAAGTTACTATTGATATAAATCTTAATTTCGCATCGGAAAAAAATAATATAGCTTTTAATCAAATTGCTATTGCAGAAGTGAAATCTGAAAATTACTCCGGTACAGATTTTTCACAAATAATGAGATCATTGGGGATTAAAGAAGGTGGAATGAGTAAGTATTGTATGGGCATGATAGCACTCGGTATTCCTGTTCGTCACAATTTATTTAATCAATCGTACAAACAAATTATAAAAAAGAATACAGATGGAACAAAATGAATTTTGGAGTTGGGATTTGATAACCTTGCCTTTAATAATGAGATACGTATTGAATCTAATAGCGATGTTGATATTGGTAAGATTCATCTATTTCAGAACTTATAGAAAAAGTAATTTCATTTCGTCTTTTTTTCTGTTTAATACAATTATTTTCTTTGTGGCTTTCATGCTAAATAAAGTGGAAATGACTACCGGCGCTGCTTTTGGCTTGTTTGCGGTGTTTTCAATCCTTCGTTATCGTACAGATGGTATTTCTACTAAAGACATGACTTATCTTTTCCTAAGTATTGCGATTGGTTTACTTACTTCTGTTAGTAAAGGCTCATTGGTTGAGATTGCCGCCATTGATTTTGTCATCTTGATACTAACCTATTTGCTTGAAAATAATTTTATTGTTCAACGTGAAATGACAAAAGTAATTCAATACGATAATATTAATTTTATCAAACCGGAACATCACAACGAGTTAATTGCAAAACTCACTGATAGAACTGGTTTGGACATAAACAGAATTGTAATCAATGATATTGATTTCATAAAAGAATCTTGTGCAGTTACTGTTTATTACATTGAAAAAAATAACTGATTATACCCATAAGAGTTTGCCTTTTACCAACAGGGAATGACTATAAAGGATAAAACAAGTTGATTAAAACAAATTATAAGTTCATGAAAAAAAATATTTTTCTTGTTGTAATATTTGCAATTTTAAGTAGCTATGCCATTGCTCAAACTGTAAACCGTGGGGCGACAAAAGCTGATCCTACAGATGTTCAGGGCTGGTATGGTGCATCTTTCAACACCAATCTTCCTCATAAATGGTCAGTCTATTTAAACTATCAGACCCGATTCATTGATAATTTGAGCTATTACAATGGTTCTTATATTACATTAGGCGGCTCTAAAAAACTAAACAAGCATTTGGAATTCATGGGGGATTATCGACTAGCTCTTGTTAGGGCTGGAGTTTACAATCGTTTTACCGTTGGAGCCGAACTCTCAAAAAAATTAAAACATTTAAATCTAGCTTTTAGATTTCAATTGCAAAATCAACTGCAGGAATTTGATGATGTATCAAAACCCAATGATCAAAATGGTTATTGGAGAACTAGGTTTCAAGGAAAATATGCCATCAATAAAAAATGGGAAGCCTATGCTTCAATTGAGCCTATCATGAAATTTGGTGCTAATTTTCTTGTAGACAACATCCGAAATACGATTGGATGTAAATACAAAATCCGAAAGGATTTGAAACTAGATGTTTTCTATATCTACCGTCCTGATTATGCAAAAAGCTATAACAGATTATTTCACATTGTCGGCTTAAATGCAGATTATACTTTTAAAGTAAAGAAACAAAAGAAGAAGAAGCAGCAACAGCGGGATTCTAGTATCTAGTATCTAGTATCCAGTATCCAGTATCCAGTATCCAGTATCCAGTATCAAGTATCTAGTATCAAGTATCCAGTATCCAGTATCAAGTATCAAGTATCCAGTATCCAGCATCAAGTATCTAGTATCTAGCATCAAGAATCAAACCTATCCAGTCTTCCCCTTCTCCATCAGGTCAATTTCGAAACTCAGCTTTACAGTAACCCTGTATTCAGTTATCTTGTCGTTAGTCACTATAGCACTTTGTTCTGCAACCCAAACGGATCTGATATTGTGTAGCGTTTTTGCAGCATGGTTCACTGCATTTTGTGTTGCATCTTCCCAGCTTTTGGTAGAATTAGACATTACCTCAAGTACTTTTATTATACTCATGATGATAGATTTTTTAATTGAATAGATGTTACAACAATTGTTATGTTGATTGAATTGTAGTTGGTTAGCACGGCCTTAATGAGTGATTCAAAATAGGAGAAATTAAATCAGATTTTGAAGTTGAAATAGGCATCAACTGCAAAATCTGATTTAATAAAAGGATGACTATTTATTCAGCCATTTGTCTAGTTTCTGTTCTAGTTTTTGTGTAATCACAGTAGTTGCTTTAGTAGCAAGGGTTACGACACTATCTGCAATAAGTTGTACAGTTGCATTTTTTTCTTTGTTTCTTTCAATGGCTTTATTGACCACTTGATTAAAAATATTTGCAGGCCTTAAGCTGTGCTTAAAATCATGCCAGTCTTGATTAAGTTGTTGTTCAAGGTTTTTATTGCTATTGCGTAACCTTCTTTTTTCTTCTCTTAATTGTTCTATATTTTTAAATGAGTGCATTGAAAGCGAATTGTTATGTTTTAATTTTTTGACTAATCCTAAAAATTATGCTTCAAAATCAATCGTCTTCTCTAAAAAGTTGACGCAAAATTGAATTCATTATTGGTACTCTGATAATGCGTTCTTTTCCTTTCCAAAGCAAGATGCCAATAATAAAATACAATCCTGAAACGATCAAAAATCCCCAATAATTTTCTCCTGTAATCTTTCCCAATACCAATGCCAAAGAAATACTGAAGAAGATAATCACCAAAAGAAAAATGATGATTACAAAAAACAAAGCAATGATATTACTGATGATGCCAGAGATTTTTTCTGCAAGATCAATTTTAAATAAAGAAATACTATTGTTCACATATTCCTTTACATGTTTGATGAGGTCGTCGAATTTTTCAAAAGAATTTTCCATGAAGCTTTAGGTTTGTCAGACAAAATTAAATATACTCATTTACCTTGTCATCTACAAAATCCATTCTTTGTTTAATTGATTCTCCTGCTGTGTTCACATTCCTTTTGATTTTAGCAGCATTCCCTTTAAAAGTATCTGCCAATTTGTTTGCGCTTTCTTTTATTTTATTTCTGGTTTCAGCTCCTTTGTCGGGTGCAAATAAAATACCAAGAATACCTCCAATTGCAACACCAATACCTGCTGCAAGAAGAATTTTGTTGTTGTTTTCCATTGTTTAATTTTTATAGTGTGAAAAAATAAAATGAGTATTAATTAAATACTAAAACCAATAGTAACCCAAGCAACGAACCTGAAATGATACTGATGATGATTAAGTAAATAAATTTTTGAAACTTAGCTGTCATTGCTCTGATTTCAGCTAAAGTATTATATGTGGAGCCGGAAAAAAATGATAAAGAGCAGATTGTTTACTGATTGAATTAAATGATTTTCTTTTCAATGATTTTTTTAAAAATCTCATCAGCATCTTTTTTATGGCAGAGTTCGGTTCCGGGATTTAGTGTTGCAGCTGTTCCACAGGCAATACCATATTTTACGGCATCGTGTATGTTTTTTCCTTTCGATAAATTAAAAGTAATTCCTGCAACCATACTGTCTCCAGCGCCTACTGTGCTTATTGAATTTACTTTTGGGGGCATCATATGAACGCACTCATCGCTTGTAACCAACATGGCTCCAGAAGCTCCAAGTGACACAACCATATATTTACATTTTCCACTTTCCATGAATTTTTTTGCTACCAAAGGAACTTCTTCAATTGATAATTCCTGTTTTCCTACGATACTACTCAACTCATTTAAATTGGGTTTAATCAAAAACAAACCTTCATGCAATGCATGTTGCAAGGCTTCTCCTGATGTGTCCGCAATAAATTTTATGTTTTTTTCATGTGCAATCTGAGACAATCGACTAAATATATCGGGTGCTACTCCCGTTGGAATACTTCCGCTTGCTACTAAAAATTCTATACCTACTGCTTCTTTGATAATATCAAGCACTTGTTCCCATTCTTCTTTTGCTATCGTTGGTCCGGGCATCCCAAACCTGTATTGCTTACCTGATGATTGCTCAAAAACAATTAAATTCTCTCTTGTTTGTTCTTTGCACGAAATAGGTTTGATATTTATTTTTTCTGCTTCAAGCAACTGATTAAAGTACATCCCCGAGTAACCACCTGACATATATACTGCTGTAGATTCTCCTCCCATACGTTGAATGGCTCTTGATACATTGATGCCGCCTCCACCAGGCTCGAATTTAGGTTGGCTGCATTTTAATTTTTTTTCAGGAACCAGACTTTCCACAATGGTGCTTTTATCAATAGCGGGGTTGAGTGTAAGGGTGATGATTTTATTCATGGCTGTAATTTAAAAAAAAAGAGCCGAATAGAAATTCAGCTCGATTTACTTTATCCAATATCCTATGTGAAAAACCTGAGTCAAAACTAATGGCATTTAATTTGATAAAACATGATTAACATCATAGCTGATTATGATAATAAAAAAGAGCCGGATAGAAATCCAGCTCGCTTTTTTTATCCAATATCCTATATGAAAAACCCGATACAAATGTAATGTCATGATGATCGCTCAAACATGACCATCATCAATAGATGAAATGACTGTTAGTGTTTATTTCTTTTTTCTAGCTTACGAAAATATCCTCTAAATAGGAAGCTGTGTTTTAATGCGTCCATGTTGTCACTAAATCCTTTGGATCCAGATTCAATGTTTTCCATTGATTTTTCCAGCAATGCTGTTACACTTGTGTCTTTCAAAATAGCATGAATACTGCCTTTTCCCTCATTTATTTCTTTGCTAATCAAAGTAACTGAATAATTTATTTCTTTACCCGCTTCTGATATTTCATGGGCGGCAGTTTTGAAATTGTTGATGGCCTTAGTCAAAGAGTCTGCAAGATTTTTATCGTTTATTAATTTAGACATGATGCCATTGCCATTTTTTAATTCATAAGCTATATCATTGATTTGATTGGCAATTTCATTTATTTTATAAGAAGATTTGTTAACCTGTGAAGAAGCATTACTAATGTTATCTGCAATAGTTTGGTCATTCAGCAATTGCCAAATGCCTTTACTGCTATTTAATTTATTAATAGTAATACTGAAATCTTCTGCAATTTTTGATACCTGGTTATTGGTTTTGTTTAAAGTGCGCATCATATCATCTGTATCAATCGGTTTTTTGGAAGGAAGGATATCGTTTTCTACTGCGAATGGAGCATCTGCTTTTACTGAAAATATATTTACTACTTTGTTTCCTACCAAACCATCTGTGCCAATATTTACGACTGAATTTTTCTTGATGATGTTTTTCGCTTTTTCATCAATAATCATTTTTACTTCCATAATGGTGTCATTGATAATGTATACTGATTTTACAGTACCTATATCAATTCCTGCATAACGTATATTATTTCCAGCCTTAAGTCCTTGTACATTTTCAAACCTTGTTCTTAATATATAGTTACTACCAAACATGTTGCTATTCTTACCAATCATGTATAATAAAAGAATCAGAAAGAATAAAGAAGCCAATACGAAGAGGCCAAGTTTTACATTGTCTGTTGATTTGCTTTTCATTTTATTTTATTTTTTATTATCATTCATCACTGCATGAATAGTATGGTTGTTTCTGGCCATTTATTTAGTGAGCCATTCGGTCCAATCTTTTATTCAAAAAACTGTTTGATGTTTTTGTCTTTATTGATTTTTAAATTTCCGTAAGTATCATTAGCGTAACATTTGCCGTCTATCAGCATTACCACTAAGTCACTGGCTAATTTTACACAATTCATATCATGTGAAATAATCAGTGATGCAGTCTTGTATTTATTTTTAATTTCAATTATTAATTCAATGATTTCTTTTGCTGTTATTGGGTCTAAGCCAGTTGTCGGCTCATCATACAAAATAATTTCTGGTTTTAATATCAATGTTCTGGCAAGAGCGATTCTTTTTCTCATGCCACCAGATAATTCAGATGGCATCATATCAATCGTGCGGGTTAATTTCACATCTTCAAGCGCCTGGTTGATGATTTGATCCATTTCTGATTTATTTTGTTTTAGCCAATGTCTTCTCAATGGAAATTCAAGGTTTTCTCTTACTGTCATCGAATCATAAAGTGCATTGCTTTGAAATAGAAATCCAATTTTAGCGCGTGTTTTATCAAGCTCTTCTGGATTCATGTCGTTGATTTCTTTGCCTAAAATAGTTATAGAACCTTCATCTGGTTTCAGTAATCCAATAATACATTTTATTAGCACAGATTTACCAGATCCAGATTTTCCGAGGACTACAATATTTTCGTTTCTATGCAATTCAAAACTGAAATCGTCTAATACAATATTGTCTCCGAATCTTTTTTTTAGATGGGAAACTTGAAGTACGATTTGGTCTGTTTTATCTGTCGACATCATTTTTTTAATTATAACCAAGTAAATCTGTTATTTGAACAGCTAGCAGATCAATAATAAAAATCAATACAGAGGACACAACTACAGCAGTATTGGCGCTTTTGCCTACTCCTTCAGTTCCTTTGTTGCTATTGTATCCTTTGTAACAGCCAATGATTCCTACAGCAAATCCAAAAAAGTATGTTTTGATAAAAGCAGGAATCACATCATTGAAAGAAAGTGAATCTATAACTTGACTCCAAAATAACTGCATACTTGTTTCTCCTTTGATATTTACGCCAAGGTATGCGCCATATAGTGAAATGACATCACTGAGTATAGTCAAAACGGGAAGCATTAACGTAGTAGCGAGTACTCTGCTTACTACTAAATACTTAAAGGGATTGGTACCACTAACTTCCATTGCATCAATTTGCTCTGTAACTTTCATTGAACCAAGCTCTGCTCCGATGCTGGAGCCGATTTTTCCTGCAAAAATTAATGCGGTAATAACTGGTCCGATTTCTCTTATAATAGCAATGCCAACAATTGCAGGAATCTCAGACTCTACTCCATAATCGACCATGCTGGGTCTGAGTTGCATGGTAAGCACCAATCCCATGATAAATCCTGTAAGTCCGATTAAGGGTAAAGATTTATATCCAATGACGAAACATTGTTTAAATAACTCTTTGATTTCATATCGAGGCTTGAACCAAGTGCTCAGAAATTTAATGGTGAATCTTGCAATTTCTCCAACTTCTCGTAAAAAAAAACTGGCATTATTATAGCTGTCCATATTTTTAATCTTCATCAAAACTTCTTGTTTTAATATGATTATTTACTGATGTGAGTCACAGCTTTTTTTGATAAACATCATTCTCATTTATTATCACGATAAATATGTTTGTATAAATTAATAATTATGAGAAAAATAATCCTAGCATTTGACGGCATTCATTATTCTGAATCTTCTTTTGATTTTGCCAAAAGACTTAATGAAATCAATCCCATTTTATTGACTGGTGTTTTTTTGCCACAAACGAGTTATGCCAATATTTGGAGTTATGCAGATGGAGTAGGAGCTCCGATGTTTGTTCCAGCTATTGAAGATGCTGAAATCGATTTGATTGAAAAAAATATACAAAAATTTGAAACTGCCTGTCAGCGTAACGGAATAGAATATAGAACGCATAAAGATTTTAATGATTTGGCTTTACCTGAATTAAAAAAAGAATCCAGGTTTGCAGATTTAATGATTATTGGTAGCGAACGTTTTTATGAAAATATGGGCGTTGGAGATCCTAATAATTATCTTAAAGAAGCCATTCATAATATTGAGTGTTGTGTAATTGTAGTGCCTGAAAAATATAAATTTCCTGATGTGAATATACTGGCTTATGATGGCAGTGAATCTGCTGTTTTTGCCATAAAACAATTTGCGTATTTACTCCCAGAATTTTCTGGAAATGCCACTTTGCTTACTTATGCTAATCTAGAAGGTGAAGTTAATCTTCCGAATGAAGCATACATTGAAGAACTTACAGGCAGACATTTTCCTGATCTTACGGTTTCCAAATTGGATATTGATTCCAAAAAGTATTTCAGCACTTGGGTTGCCGACAAAAAAACAGCCATAGTAGTTGCTGGTGCATTCTCCAGATCTGCTTTCTCTCAATTTTTCAATAAGAGTTTTGTAAGAGATATCATCAAACAGCATAATGTACCTGTTTTTATTGGTCATAAATAAATTCTTGTCTTCATCACTAAAATGCATGTATGAATAAATTTATAGCTGCCTTTGATGGGCTCAATTTTTCTGAAAGTAATTGTGATTATGCGGTTGATTTTACAAAATCCGAAAAAGCTCACTTGACTGGCGTTTTTCTCGACGATAAAACTTATACGAGTTATAAAATTTATGAGTTGGTCATTGAAGAGGGTGTTTCCGAACACAAGTTGAAAAAGTTGAAACATGAAGATCAAGAGGTTAGAATGAATACCTCAAAAAAATTCGAAACCATTTGTGACGATGCTTCAATCGAATATAATATTCATCATGATAATGAAATTGCGGTTCAGGAATTATTGCATGAATCTATTTTCGCAGACTTGTTGATTGTAAATAAAGATGAAAAATTTGTTCATCACGAAGAAAAATTTCCTTCACGTTTTATAAAAGACATATTGAGTCATGCTCAGTGTCCGGTATTGGTTACGCCGGATTCATTTTCACCAACTGAAAAAATAATTTTGCTATATAATGGTGAACCCAATTCAGTTTATGCAATCAAGATGTTTACTTATTTGTTTTCTTCATTTCATCATTTGCCTGTTGAAATTATTTTGGTAAAAAATATCGAAGACAATCTCCATTTACCTGATCATAAATTATTGAAAGAGTTATTAAGAAGACATTTCCCAAACACAACTTACACTGTATTAAAAGGAATTGCTGAAGATGAAGTTGTCAGACATCTACAGCTTGAAAACAAGAGATTTATAACTGTGTTAGGCGCCTATAGAAGAACCATGGTGTCTAGATGGTTTCAATCAAGTTTGGCAGATGCTCTCATTAAGAATTTCAATATGCCTGTTTTTATTGCTCATAATAAATAAAAAACAATAATCAATTAATGGACTCACTTACTCATATTGCTTTGGGAGCTTGTATTGGTGAGTTGTTTTTTGAAAAAGGTTTTGGAAAAAAAGCCATGATTTGGGGAGCTCTGGCACATAGTATTCCTGACGTAGATTTTGTGACTGCTTTGTGGATGAACACTCCAGAATCATTATTAGCACACAGAGGATTTTCTCACTCACTTGTATTTGCAGCAATGATCATTCCTGTTTTTTCGCTGATGGCCAACAAGCTTCACAAGCCACATAATATTTCATTTTTAAAATGGAATTTATTTTTTACAACTGCAGTTTTATTACACTTATTCGTTGATGCTTTCAATAACTATGGAATAGGATGGTTCGAGCCCTTTAATCATCATCGATTTTCATTCAACATCATATATGTAGCAGATCCTTTTTTTTCAATCCCATTATTTATTACTTTTCTCGCATTAGTTATTTCAAATAAATTTCAACTTAAAAGAAAAAAATGGGTATCAATTGGAATGACCTTTTCTTTTTTATATCTCGGTTATTGTGTTGTCAATAAATATAATGCTGACCAGCGGTTTAAACAACAGGCCAAAATACAGCACATTCAATATCATGACTTTTTTACCACACCAGCTCCTTTGCAAAATTGGCTATGGTATACAGTTGCAGCATCTGACACCGGATATGCTGTTGGTTATTTTTCTTTACTAGACAAACAAAAGCAAATTGAATTTCATTATTTCCCGGCCAATCACCAACTTTTCAAAGAGGTAAGTGACCACGAATCTTTACATCAATTAATTAGGTTTTCAAAGGGATTTTATTGTATTCAAAAACGAAATGATAGTTTGATTTTTAGTGACCTTAGATTTGGTCAGATTTTAGGCTGGAGATATCCCAATAATAATTTTGTATTTCATTATTACTTAGCGCACGGTGTAAATAATAATCTTGTCATTCAAAAGGGAAGAATGATGAACTGGAATATTGATGAATTTCGTTTTTATTTAAAAAGGATTGCTGGTAATTAATGTTCCCTTTTGAAAAAGAAGGTAACAGCTTTCAATACTACACTTATGAATTGATAGGAAAGCCATCTGTTCAATTGTATAAACGGGTTCTTTGCTAATCTGTGATTTTGTTCTGTTATTTTATAACAGTCCTCATTAATGATTGTTGTTAATCTCTGATGTAATTGTTTAGCTAAATTTACATTATCAATATCTACATTCAATTCAATACTGGTATATGTGCTGATATTATTTATATTGTAAGAACCAATGGTTACTTGTTGTTCATCTGCTACGGCTAATTTGCCATGAAGAATATTTTTTTGATACTCATAAAGTTCAATATTGTTTCTCAACAACCAATCATAAAGCCATCTTTCTGCTCTTTTTGCAATCATCACATCAGAAGGGCCGGCAGTAATTACTTTTATTTTTACGCCTCTTTTTGCAGAAGCAGCCAATAGTCTCCTTATAGCTTTTCCTGGAATGAAGTAGCTGCAAAGAATAATTATTTCTTCCTGAGCATTTCTAAGCATTTCGAGATAAGAAATTGATATTTCATTTTTATGCCTGATCCAGTCGTTTCTTCTGATTCGAATGTTACATCTTTCATTGCTATTGATTTTTTCAAATGCTTTTTTTGCGTCAATATTGATTTCAATATCTCTATAAGGAAGTGAATGCCAAATGGAATGGCAAAAATCATTTATGGCAATTACAACTTCACCTTCTATGAAGACTGCAAAATCAAGCCATGCCTTTCTTTTTGGAAAATCATTATATCTGTTGGCAATATTGATGCCACCTACAAGTGCTTTTTGATTATCAACACAAATTATTTTTTGATGTAATCTTCTTCCAATGTAGCAAGCTTTTGTTTTTAGCAAAGGTTCAAAAAACCTAAAGTGTATACCATTTGAAGTAAATTTATCGATGAAGTTTTTACTAAGCGATTGAGAAGCAATGCCGTCTGCAATGATATATATATCTACTTTTCTTTTTGCAGCTGCGATCAACACTTCAGCCACTTTTTGTCCGGTTTCATCATCGCTGAATATATAGGTTTGAATATGAATTAAGGATTGAGCATCATTGATCATTTTTTCTAAAGTGCTAAAAAATTCATTGCCTCCATTTATGATATAAGCTTTATTAAGATGGGTATAATGATTGCCAACGTTCATGATATTTTTTTTTCTGTATTGTTATACAGTTTTTCATAATACTCAATGGCCATTCTGTTACTGTCAAATTTGGGTATAATGTCTTGCATACTTTTTTTAATAATTTCATTCCATCTGTTGGGGTAATCGTAATAAATGGGTAATAATTCATTTTCAATAAGGTTGAATAAGTTAGCAGCATCAGCTTCATCTTGTAAATGATCAGGAAGTGTGGTGTCGCATTCAGGAATCACAAATGAATTTGTTTTGTCTTTGGCAAATTCAGGAAACCATCCATCAGGCGCGCCAATATTTATAGCTCCATTCATAGCAGCAGCAATTCCACTTGTACCTGAAGCTTCGTGGAACATCCTTGGATTATTCAACCAAATGTCGGCACCTGACTTTAATATTTTTGAAAGTGTAAGTTCATAACCAACAAGTATAGCACAGTTGTTATGCGCCTTACATACATTAACAATTTTATCAAAAACTCCAATACCATAGTAGTCCATGGGGTATGGTTTTCCCGCCCAAATGATTTGTACAGGTCTTTGTTTATTGGTGACCATTTTTTCAAAACGTTCAACATCTTGTAATAACAAATCAGCTCGTTTGTATCCTGCAAATCGTTTTGCAAAAATTATTGTACAAATATTTTCATCATATATTTCACCACATTGATCCGCAACAATTTCAAACAAGATTTTTTTCCTTTTTTTCTTTAACAGATTTACTTCAAAATTTATTTCAGATAAATGTTGATACATTTCTTTATCATGCCAATAAGTAAAGCTTTGAGCATTAGTAATTGAAATGATTTCGCAAACGCCTTCCTGTTGATTCCATAATTTTATTAGTTTTTTTTGATGAATTTCAGAAACGCCATTTGCAATGCCGGATAATCTCAATGCTGTTAAAGTGTGGTCGATATCATTTCCTTTGCTACCAGAAATGGCAAT
>CALPIT020000003.1 GCA_943323705.2 Streptomyces griseus | reverse complement strand
AGGAGATCAAGGAAATGAAGAAACAAATCCTACAATTTAAGGATGACGTGGTAAATGACAGGTGTTAGAATTATGAATAAAAAAAGGGTCATACTATCAAAGTATAACCCTTTTATCTTTTTATCTGCTCCCCCTGCCCGACTTGAACGGGCGACCCTCTGATTAACAGTCAGATGCTCTAACCAACTGAGCTAAGGAGGAATTTTTTTAAGGTTTTTTCCCGATTGAACCTTGCAACCCTCCCGACCTTTAGTCGGGATGCTCTAACCAACTGAGCTAAAGCGGAATTTGTTTTACCTAATTATTTAATTCAATTTTTGAATAAGAGTAATTAGGGACGCAAAAATACTGATTTTCAGTTTTTAAACAAATCAATTTTCAAATAATATTATCCAAATAGCCCTTTTTTTTCTTCAATCCCTATAAATATTCCATCTTCTCGCTCTTCTACCTTATAAATCTTTAAAAAATATCCTTCGCCAGTTATATTTCTGCCATTTTCCAAACTGAATTTATACCGATGCAATGGACAAACGATATTTCCCAAGGCATCAATATATCCCGAAGCCATTTTTCCACCGGCATGAGGACATTTGGCCGAACAGGCTTTTAGTTTTTCTTCATGCATTCCAACGCAAACAAGTTTACCATCAACTTCTACTTCAGCAAGATTATTTTCTCCCTGAAATAATTCGGTGCGGCTTTCGGCAATTTTTTTCCAAAACATTGTAAGTAATGTTTAATAAGTTCAAAGCGTTCAATGCCTGCCTACCGGCAGGCAGGAGTTTAAAAGGTTAGGACAAAATTTGCTTTATTAAAATGAAAGAACTTTTTCTTCCAAAATTATTTTTCAGACAAAACCTATTGAACAACTTGAACTTTTGAAACCTTTTGAACTAAATCTACTTAGTAAAAATACTCCGCCTTATACGGATACCTCACCTGATACATCTCTCTCACCTTATTCAAAATCGTTTGTCGCAATCCATCAAGGTTTCGTCTCTCTGTTGCCGATACAAATACACAATTGCCTTTTGTTTCTTCCTGCCATTTGTCTTTCAGCTCTTTTAAAATATCCTTCTTCACATCTTCTTCCAGCCACTCATCAAATGTGACTTCTTCAAAACGATCCATTTTATTAAATATCGTAATGGTTGGTTTTTCGGCAGACCCCAATTCAGCAAGTGTTTTATTTACAACCGTTAATTGCTCTTCATATTGAGGATGAGAAATGTCAACCACATGCATTAATATATCAGCTTCTCTCACTTCATCCAAAGTGCTCTTAAAGCTTTCAACAAGATGGTGAGGAAGTTTTCTGATAAATCCAACAGTATCACTTAACAAAAAAGGCGTTTGTTCAAACACTACTTTTCTGGTGGTAGTATCAAGTGTGGCAAACAATTTGTTTTCAGCAAATACTTCACTTTTACTCAACACATTCATTAATGTAGATTTTCCAACGTTTGTGTAACCTACCAATGCCACTCGAATAAATTCGCCACGCTCTTTTCTTTGTGTGAAAGATTGTTTGTCTATTTCGGCTAACCGTTTACGTAAAAGTGCAATTTTATCTTTAACAATACGTCTATCGGTTTCAATTTCTGTTTCACCCGGACCTCTAGTACCCACGCCGCCGCCTTGTCTTTCTAAGTGTTTCCACATCCCTTTAAGTCGTGGTAATATGTATTGGTATTGTGCTAGCTCTACTTGTGTTTTCGCTTGTGCTGTCTTGGCTCTTGATGCAAATATGTCGAGTATCAAATCACTTCGGTCAATGGCTTTCATGCCAATCGCTTTTTCGATATTGATAATCTGTGCGCCAGATAATTCATCATCAAATATTACTAGCGTAACATTTCCTTTGAGTAAAATAAAATTTTTGATTTCTTCCAGCTTTCCTTTTCCTAAAAATGTTTTGCTGTCGGGATGCGCCATTCTTTGAGTGAAACGCTTAATTGTTGTAGCGCCGGCAGTAGATGCCAAAAACTCAAGCTCATCAAGATATTCAATAACCTGCTGCTCAGTCTGATCTTTCTGTATCAAACCAACAAGTATCGCTACTTCTTCCGAACCTGATGATTTCTTTTTTTCTATCAAAACTTATTTTCAATTTGATGATTTGGCAATGGGATAATTTGATGATGAAAAACCCATTCAGTCGGAAACCTTTTGAACCTATTGAACTTACCGAACCTTTGTAACATTATTTTGCACTCGCGTTGGCCATATCCACCCAATGCTTCAATACTGAACAACTTCTATACTCTTCATCAATCATGATGTAGTAATTTCTTTTTTTATCATCAAACCATTTTTCAAGTGCATTTTCTTTCTTGTATTCAATGGCTCTTTGAGCAACTTTGTTATAATCGTCTTTCAAATTTTCACGATGAGGTTCTGTTTTTGTTTTTAAATAAACAATACGGATACCTTTTTTTCCTCTCTCATCGGTATATTCTAACGGTTGTGAATACTCGCCAACTTTTAAATCTTTCATTTTTATGACAAGATCTTTATCAAGCTGATCAATAGTAAGAAATGTACCCTCTCTTCCCTGTATCATTCCTGCTGTAAACTTACTAGACTCATCATCACTGTATCTTGAAACTGCGGCACCAAAATCTATAACACCTGCAATTAATTTTGATCTTACCGTATCCATTTTACTAAAGCCGGATTTCATTTCTACATTTGTAACTTGTGGTATTTTCAGAATATGCCTTACAACAGCATCGTCGCCCGAACGACTTACCAACTGAATAATATGATATCCGAATTTTGTTTTAAATGGATTTGAAACTTGTCCCTCTTTCAACATAAACGCTTTTGACATCCACAAAGGATCAAGGTCTTTCTGGTTTCTGTTGATTTCATACATACCACCTCGTTCTTTACTTCCAGGATCTTCTGTATAAATTGAGGCCATCGTTCCGAAGTCTTTCCTGCCGGATTCAATTTGCTTCTTATAATCATTCAATTGCTCAATACAATATTCTTCGGCATCGCGACTGGCTTTTGGAAAACAAACTATTTGTCCAACTTCCACCTCTGTTTCATAAAAAGGCAAACTGTCGATTGCAATTTTATTGAAAAAATCTCTTACTTCGTTAGGGGTAATTTTGATGTCTTGTATGATTTTATTGCGCATAGCCGTTGCCAGCTTTCTGTCTCTGAACCCTTCTTTAAAATCTTCTTTCAATTGATATAAAGTCTTGCCTGCAATTTTTTCAACTTCTTCTTTTGAGCCATACTGACTTATAAAATACCTAACCTGATTGTCAATTTCTGCATCTACTTCTTCATCAGTTACCGGCAAAGAATCTTTTTCGGCCTGTAATACCAATGCTTTAATGCCCATAGTTTGTTCCAAACTCATACATCTAGCATCTGCAGGTACGTCTATGCCTTGACGTTGCATATCCAAAATGGTATTGTCTATATCACTCTTTAATATGATTTTGTTACCAACTACAGCAATGATCTTATCAGCAATCACTTTTTTAGGTTGTGAATACACTGCAGTAACAATCAGAATGGAAAGGAAAAAAAATGCAATTTTATTTTTAATCATAATACTTGTATCAACATTGACTTTAATGCCCGCCAAAATTAAGTCTCATAAATTTGATAAAACCGAATTGAAATCATTTAACAAAAGTTTGAACAAAAAATGTTTGTTGTTTTTTGTTTATTGTTTGTTGTTGATAATTCTCAACCCTAAACAATAAACCACAAACATTTTTACAACGTTCTCTTCACTTCTACTTCTTCAAACGCCTCTACAATATCGCCGATTTTCAAATCATTATAATTTCTGATAACCAATCCACACTCCATTCCGGAAGTAACTTCTTTGGCATCATCACGGAAACGTTTCAAACTTCCCAGTTCGCCTGTGAAAATTACGATACCATCGCGTACCAATCTGATTCGATTGTTTCTGGCAATCTTACCATCAAGCACCTGACAACCGGCAACAGTTGCTTTATCAAAACGATATGTTTCTCTAACTTCAACATTGGCAAGAATTTTCTCTTCCACTGTTGGTTCCAACATACCTTCCATCGCGCTTCTGATTTCTTCAATTGCGTTGTAGATGATGGAGTATAATTTAATCTGAATAGATTCGTTTTCTGCAAGACGGGCTGCCTGTATCGAAGGACGCACATTGAAACCAATAATAATCGCATCTGATGCATTTGCCAAGGTAACATCACTTTCAGTAATCGCACCCACAGCTTTATGAATCACTTTCACAACGATTTCTTCTGTACTTAATTTTTGTAATGAATCACTTAATGCTTCTACAGATCCATCCACGTCACCTTTGATGATAACATTCAATTCTTTGAAATTACCCAATGCTAATCGACGTCCAATCTCATCAAGAGTAATGTGTTTTTTCGCGCGCATACCTTGCTCACGTAATATTTGTCCACGCTTATATGCTGTTTCTCTAGCATCAGCTTCGTTTTCAAAAACTTTGAATGTTTCACCGGCTTGAGGAGCTCCATTCAAACCAAGGATCAATACTGGTGTTGATGGTGGCGCTACTTCAACGCGTTGGTTTCTTTCGTTGTACATCGCTTTAACCTTACCAAAATGTTGTCCCGAAACAATCATATCTCCCTGACGTAAGGTTCCGTTCTGCACCAAAATGGTCGCAACATAACCTCTTCCTTTATCCAAAGAAGCTTCAATGATAGTTCCGTTGGCTTCTTTAACAGGATTCGCTTTTAATTCTAAAATATCTGTTTCAAGCAATATTTTTTCAAGTAGCAAATCAATGTTCATTCCTTTCTTAGCACTTATTTCCTGACTTTGGAATTTACCACCCCAGCTTTCCACTAAAATATTCATGGTAGCTAGTTGTTCTTTAATTTTTTCAGGATTGGCGCCATCCTTATCCACTTTATTGATAGCGAAAATCATCGGTACGTTAGCCGCCTGAGCATGTGATATTGCCTCTTTGGTTTGTGGCATCACCGCATCATCTGCTGCTACAACAATAACCGCAATATCTGTTACTTTAGCACCACGGGCACGCATAGCCGTAAACGCCTCGTGACCCGGTGTATCCAAAAATGTAATGGCTCTTCCATCAGGTAATGTTACTTCATAAGCACCGATGTGCTGTGTGATTCCACCCGCCTCACCGGCAATTACATTTGTATTTCTGATATAATCCAATAGCGATGTTTTACCATGATCTACGTGACCCATGATGGTAACAATAGGAGCTCTTGGTTTTAAATCTTCAGGATTATCTTCCTCATGATCCACTTCTAATTCTGCAGCATCTTCAACACCTATAAACTCAACTTCATAATTAAATTCACTGGCTACGAGTTCAATAACGTCAGCCTCTAGACGCTGGTTGATTGAAACCATGATGCCCAGATTCATACACTTACTGATGATATCTGCAAAACTCACATCCATCAATCCTGCCAATTCACTTACCGATATAAACTCAGTAACCTGAAGCTTGTTTGATACTTCTCCACCTTCACCCATTTGTTCGGCCATCTCTTCTCTTTTAGCCTTTCTGTATTTGGCTTTAAGACTTTTTCCTCTTCCTCCGGATCCGGCTAATTTGGCCTGGGTTTGTTTTAATTTTTCTTGAATTTCTTTCTCGTCAATAATCTTGTCTTCTCTTTTTGGAGCACCTTGTCCAGGACGCTGAAACTTGTTGCCTTGTCCTTGGCCCTGTCCACCCTGTCCACCAGGATGTGGTGGTCTTGGACCTCTTCCATCTGGTATAGCTTTGTTGCCTCTTTGAGCGCCACCACCATCTGGTCCTTTTTTCTGAATTGGAATACGCTTACGCTTCTGTTTCTCTTCGTTGGTTTCTTTCTTCGGTCTGGTATCGTTGTTTACTGGTAAATCAATCTTACCTAATATTTTTGGACCCGTTAATTTCTGTGCTTGAATATTTTCAATTATTGCAGCTGCGGGTTCCTGATCTTTTGCTATTACCGGAGCTACAGGATCTGTTGTTTCCGGAACAACTTCTATAACTTCTGGTATTTTTTCTACAACAGGCGTTACTTCTTCAGGTGTTTCAATTGCCGGCTGTTCTTTCTTTTTAGCTTTTTTAGGTCTTGTAGAAGAATCTATACTGTCAAGGTCGATCTTATCCAGAATTTTTAATCCCTCAATTTCTGGAGCATCAATTTTTGTAACACCGCTTTTTTCTGGTTCTTCCTCTGGTATTTCAACTACAGGCGCTGGAGCTGGCTCTTCTTGTACTGGCTCTGGCTTAGTTTCAGGAGCCTTAGGCTTTTCTTCTTTCTTCTTGAAAGACAAGTCTTCCTCGTCTCTCTTCTTCTTCTGGTCTGCATTTGCACCCTTCGGTAGGTCTACCTGCTCCGCTTTTTGTTTGGCAGCTTTGTCTTGCTGAAACTCAGACTGTAACACACGATACATCGCTTCAGTAAGCTTTGTAGTGGGCTTTAGTTCGTCTGCACTAAAATTCTTTGACACAAGGAATTCAATTAAGGTGTTGGTACCTATATTGAACTCTTTGGCCGCTGCCATTAACCTTGGTGTATTTAATTCTGACATTCTTGTTTTTAATCCGGCAATATTTAATACAAACCGGTTTTTTCTTTATTGGTTACTAAAATTCTCTGTTTACAAGATATTACTCTCTTTCAAACTCTTCCTGCAGTACTCTTCTTACATCTGCAATGGTTTCCTTTTCTAAATCTGTTCTGCGTTCTAACTCATCTGCTGTTAAATCCAATACAGAACGGGCTGTATCACATCCAACTCTTTTCAATTCGTCGATAATCCATGCTTCGATTTCATCGCTGAATTCATCCAAATCAATATCGAACTCATCAACCTCGCCTTCGTTGTCACGGAATACATCAATCTCGTATCCTGTCAATTCGCAAGCCAATTTGATATTAACACCACGACGACCAATAGCCAAAGAAACCTGATCAGGCATCAAAAACACATTAGCATGTTTTTTCTCATTGTCTAATTCAATGCTGGTGATTTTTGCAGGCGTCAATGAACGCTGTATCAACAACTGAATATTACTAGTATAGTTGATAACGTCGATATTTTCGTTTTTCAACTCTCTAACGATACCGTGTATACGACTACCTTTCATACCCACACATGCTCCTACCGGATCGATTCTATCGTCAAAACTTTCTACTGCTACTTTAGCTCTTTCTCCTGGATCTCTTACGATTTTCTTAACCACAATCAAACCATCAAATATTTCAGGAACTTCAATTTCAAGAAGTTTTTCTAGGAACATCGGGCTGGTTCTAGATAGGATAATTATCGCCTGGCTGTTTTTCAATTCAACTTTTTTCACAACCGCACGAATGGTTTCACCTTTTTTGAAATAATCACTTGGGATTTGTTCAGATTTAGGCAACAACATTTCGTTTCCATCTTCGTCTAAAATCAACACCTCTTTTTTCCATACCTGATAAACCTCTCCACTCACGATATCGCCTACACGATCTTCGTATTTTTTTATCAAGACGTTTTTCTTAAGGTCGTTGATTCTTGCAGCTAGCGTTTGTTTGCCGGCTAATATCGCTCTTCTTCCAAATTCTTTTTGAATATCTACTTCTTCATACAACTCTTCTCCAACCTGATAATCAGGCTCGATAAGAATAGCATTTTTGTATTCGATTTCTGTTAAGGTGTTATACAGATCATCATCATCAACGATGGTACGTCTGCGGAAGATTTCAAGATCTCCTTTCTGGTCATTCACGATAACGTCGAAATTCTCATCACTGCCGTATTTTTTACGGATCAATGTTTTGAAAACATCTTCCATTACTTTCATCAGCGTAGGACGATCGATGCCTTCCGCTTCTTTAAACTCCTGAAATGATTCTATCAAGTTAATGCTTGCCATATGCCTGTCCGGACTTTCCCTGCTAATGCCTGGAACCCTCGCCGGAAGAGGGTTTTTGTGTTAATTAAAATTTTATAAGAACTTTTGTTTGTTTGATTGTTGAAAAAGGAATGTTTAATAGATGGTCTACTGCCTTTTTTCCCTTGCCTTCGGTAAAAGCAATTTCAATCGACTCCTCTGTAACCATCTTAAGTAATCCTTCTTTCTTTAAACCATCATTCAACGTCACCTCTACGTTTCTGCCAATATTTTTATGATATTGGCGACTAAGTTTTAAAGGTTCGTCTATCCCCGGACTAGAAACTTCCAAAGAAAAATCACCGTCAGGGTAGATTGCCATTTCCTCTAATACTTTGTATAGCGCTCTGTTGATTTTGATACATTTTTCTATCCCTAGTCCGGTGTCGGCATCGAGATAAATCTTGATATTGTTGGTGGGTTTTACTTTCATATCTACTAAAAAGATATCACCCTCCAGAAGAGATTCAAGAATTGATTTAACCGTTTCTAAATTGTTTTCGCTGTTCATAGTCGTAAGAAAAGAAGAAGGGAACGATTCCGTTCCCTTCCTATTACTTTCTTTTTCTAGCGCAAATATAAGCCCGTATTCGTTATCTGCCAAAGTTTTTAAACGGATAATGAAAAATTAACAGGGAAATCAGTAGCTATTCAAACCCTCAAACGACGTTGTTTTTATTTAATTTCCTCATAGTCAATATAATCGTCTTCAATCCCGGGCTTTGATTGTTGGGGCCTGCTAGTTGTTGAAGATGGCTGTTGTTGTTGTTGATTTTGATGCATTTGCTGTTTAAACTCATTCATTTTTTTGTTCATTTGCTTTGAAGCAACATAAATTGGGATGATGAAATTAAAAACCAGCTTATAAATGATATAAATAACAAATAGTTCTACAAATGTTTCAAGCATAGCGCAAAGTTATATACAGAATTCAGTTTGAAAGACGTTAAATTGATAAAGATTTGAGATTTTCTATCCTTTCTTCTGGCAAAAGCTGATGTGTTTGAAATCCAAGGCTACTTGCCGCTGCTACATTTTCCGGTAAATCATCGATAAATAAGGTTTCTGCTGCTATAATTCCGGCATCATTGAGCACAAATTCGTATGTTTTAAAATCGGGCTTTCTCATCCCAATTTGGTGTGAGTAATATGTTTTTGTAAAATAACTATCCAAACTTTTTACCCGCATCTGATTGAATAATATGCGGTCAAAATGCTCATGATGTATGGCGTTTGTATTGCTTAAAAGATACAGGTTATATTTATTTTTAAGCTTTTCAAGATGCTTCATGCTTTCTGTTCTGTAGTCTGTCAATATTGAATTCCATGCATTTTGAATGTCTGTATCTGAAACAGAACCATGTAGCTTTTGGCTAATTGTATTGATAAATTGTTCGGCCGTTATTTCCCCTATTTCTAGCTGATTAAAAATGTTTTCTGCATGTAGCGCCATCACATGTTTTTCGTAATCATCCACACCTAGTTTTTTGAAATAGTTTTTTGCGTTATCATTATCAAAATTGATCAGCACCTTGCCGAAATCGAACAATACATTATTTATTGTAGTCATTATCAGAATAAAAGTTGGGGCAAATATCCGAATTTAATTACTTTTGCTCTCCCAAATGAAAATATCATTTGGATTGCCGATAAAAGAAAAAGACTTTAAATACATTTCTTGCAAAAGAAAGGGCCTATAGCTCAGTCGGTTAGAGCATCTGACTCATAATCAGAGGGTCCTAGGTTCAAATCCTAGTGGGCCCACCCTCAAAAACCGCACTTCTTGATTTGATGTGCGGTTTTTTTTATTTTACAGTGCGGATTTATTCTCAACTACATTTTCAAAAGCATCTTATAAAATATGGGGAAAAACAAAACACTATCAAAAGACACTCAAGCCCAACTGATTCTAACCCTAAAAGTTAGATTTGAAAAAAACAAGATTCGCCACAAGAATATCGAATGGGCTTTAGTTCAAAAAAGGCTAGAGTCCAACAAAGAAAAACTGTGGACAATTAACGAAATGGAAAGAACCGGAGGCGAGCCCGATCTAGTTGATGTTGATCAGAAAAGCGGTGCATATCTTTTTTTTGATTGCGCAGCCGAAAGCCCTTCCGGAAGAAGAAGCCTTTGCTACGACCGCGAAGGACTGGATTCTAGAAAAGAATTCAAACCAGAGAACACAGCTCAAGATATGGCTGCAGAAATGGGCATCGAAATTTTAAATGAAACACAATACCGTTATTTACAAACACTTGGGAAATTTGATGCAAAGACATCCAGCTGGTTAAATACACCTGCCGATATCAGAAAACTTGGTGGTGCTATCTTCGGAGACTTTCGTTTCAATACTGTTTTTGTTTATCACAATGGTGCCGGTTCTTATTATGGCGGTAGAGGTTTTAGGGGATGTGTTAGTTTTTAACTATTGACATACATCAGCTGGTTTGTATTTTTTTAATTGAATTTATCACTTTGTTTTTCCTTATTTTTATCGCCTTGTTTTTAAACAAATTTTACTTGTTATGAAAAATTATATTTTCGCACCATTGTTTTTACTCTTAACGAGTGTTGCCTTTTCTCAATGGAATCCCAATACATTTGTAAATCTTGCGGTTTCAGAATTAAATGGCGATGATTTACAAACCGCAACAACTACAGACGGTAAAACTTGGGTAGCTTTTTACAGCAACAATGGTGGCAATTATGACATGCGTGCCCAATTACTAGATGTTAATGGAAATAAATTATTAGGTCCTAACGGATTATTAGTTTCAAATCAAACTTCTGGATCCGCAACATTTGTATTTAATGTTTGTATTGATGGCAATAACAGCCTGATCATTGGTTACCAATATGAAATAGCGGGTGTCCTTTCGTCTGTTGTATCAAAAATAAATATTGATGGCAGCTTACCTTGGGGAAACGGTGTTGTGCTTGGCGAAGGCTTGGCGCCTTATCCTGCAATCAATAAAACAAACGATGTCGTGGTTTGTTGGAACAACAACAGTCCTTCAACATTGAGAGTTCAAAAGGTAAGCAATTCGGGTGCTTTAATGTGGGCCTCACCGGTAAGCATAAACGTAGGAACTAGCAATACCACAAGAGGTCAGATTGTTTGTCATTCGAATGGGGACTTTACAACTGTTTTTCAAAGAAAAAGTTTTGGAATTTCTACAACTCTTTATGCTCAGCGTTATAATACAAGCGGAGTTGCATTGTGGGCTGCTCCGGTTCAATTGTGTAATCAAACAACATCTGGCTCCAGATATTACTCAATTCTAAGTATCGGAAACAGCGTTTATTACGGCTACTATTCCAGCGTAGGATTTCGATTCAATTCTTTTCTGCAGAAAATAAACAGCGACGGATCTCTTCCTTGGGGTATCAATGGTTCGGCATTCTCATCATATAACAGCGATATAGACCCTTCTCAACAAACTACTTCTATCGCACATGCTGCCGCCTCTCCTTATATTTGGTCTGCATGTACTTACAGCAATTCCGCTCAATCACAATATGGCGTTTATGTTCAAAAATTTGATACAACAACTGGTAGCGTTCAATTAAATCCTGTTGGTAAGGAAGTCTTTCCTATTAGCGCTTCTTTCGAAACATTGGCGGGTTCATTATCTCTTTTTAATGATGCGCCTTTTCTTTCTATTTATGATGTCAATTATAAGATATATGGAACCCGTTTGGATGCCAATGGAAATTTTGTGTGGCCGGGCAATCGTGTTGAGCTCAGTTCTACTACCGCAGGACCAGGTACACCAAAAGGAAGATTTGCATTTACTTCATGTGTAAACAATCAATCTGTTGCAGTTTGGTCTGAAAACAGAGGCGCAGGCAACAAAGTATATGCACAGGCCATTTCTGCGTTTGGAGTTCTTCCTGTTGTTTTAAAAAGTTTTACTGCAACTAAAAAAGTTACGACTATCGAACTAAAATGGACAACTGTTTCAGAAATTAATTGTGCAAGTTTTGATATCGAAAGATCTGTAGACGGAAACAGATTTTCTAAAATTGGAAATGTAATAACCCAATCAACTAACGGTAACAATAACACGACATTGCAATATTCTTTTCAGGATAGCAAACCATTAATAGGTAACAATTATTACAGGATTAAACAACTGGATATAGACGGCAATTACAAATACAGTAATATTGAAATGGTAAAATTTGAAACTGCGGCAACGATTTTTATTCAATCTGTTTTTCCTAATCCCGCTGTGGGTTTTTCAGATATTAACTTGTTGAGTAAGTTTTCAGGTAATAGCAATGTTATTGTTTATGATGAGGGCGGAAGAAAAACCAATCAATTTAGTGTTTATTTAAACGCCGGAGAAAACAGCATACGTGTCTACACAGGTGATTTGTCAAACGGTGTTTATATTATTACTATTTCGTTAAGTAATGGCTCCCTTGTCTCAACAAAACTAATCGTCAACCCTTCAAAATAAAATCACGATAAGAAACCCATTGGCGGTTGTCAACCAAACAGACTTCTGTAGCATGGGGATCAATGGTTAGTTTGTAATCAAATTTTTTATGGCCTGGCGCAAAGTATCCGGGATAATACCATTCTATATTTTGTTGTAAGCAATATTGATATTTAAGCAACATCAAATATTTACCCAAACTGTATTTTTTATAATTAGGATGAAAAATGTTTTTTATGCCGGCAATACTATTGTTGCCATAATCGAAAATTCCAGCTCCAATTAATTTATTATCGTCTCTTATTTCTATCAACATAGAATTATAAACGTTACCAGCAACATCCTCCATTAATTCATCTATTGTAGAAGTCGTAACAAAATCAATGTTTTCAAAATATAAGCTATGCAACGCTTCAAGTTCTTGAGAGTTTTGAAACGGAATTATTTTATAATTAAAGCGCTTGTTTTTATTAATAATTTTTTGATGTGAATCGCTGAGCTTTAATTTGGAAACATTATATCTAAGCCAATAAACTTGGTATAATATTTCTTGCTCTGTGAAAAAATCAATGGTAAATATTTTGTTTCCGTATCGATACCATCCGGCAGATAGATACATATCAAATACAACTCCTTTTATTTGTGGTGGGCAATGAATTAAAAAGCCAGGTTCCATATTTGATACGTATTTATTGGCTAATATAAACACCAACACTCATTTGTTATCATTAGAATTGAATAACGTGTTGTTAAATAAATAACTGAGACTTTTTTCTTGAGTGCATTAAGATGTTTCCGATGAAAAAGTATATTCTGTAAAAGGCACAGTCTCCCTTACTTTATTGAATTGATTGAATTAAATAATCATTTTCTTCTTCCAATAAGTAGGTCTACTTAGAAATACCAAGTGTATAAACCGAATTATAAAACCTAATCATTAAAAACATTGACGAGCGTCATTGTTTGCTATACTTTTACATCAGATAAGCGCTTAACCAATATCCGATATAAAAACCAAGACCAATCCAAATCCAAACCAAAACCAAAAAACCAAACCCTATTGAAAAACACGAATCCTGTACAACCAACAAAAACCAGATCCTAATCCATTGAAAACTAAAAAAGATTTAAATCCAATCCTTTTGAAAAAAACCAAAATTGCACCTGAAAAGGGCACGGCTTCCAAATCCTATTAAAAAATCTCAAAAAGATTAAATTACTCTCTGAAGCCAAATAACAAAACCCCGAATTTTTTCGGGGTTTTTTATTTTTGGGTAGTTAGCATAATTTTTCTACTTTCAGATTCCAAAGAAAAACCATGAACTACTTTAAAACCAATCTGGATGTTGTCGCTTGCAAGAGCTTTATCAAATCTCTTAAAGCACATGATTACGAATTTTGCATCGTAGCACTTAAAAACAACGCCTCCATCGTTATTTCAAATTGTGGAAGATTAACTGAAAAATTAGCACAAGAGTCTGATTTTACAGACATTGGCGTGCAACAAAACAACATGAGTGAGATACACGAATTCAAACAATACAAAACAACCCATGGAAACCATGGGCTGTTATTAGATTCTTTATCTTAATATTTCGTTTGTGCGTATTAGTTATATTCCTGTACTTCCATAAAACAATATGGATCAATCGAAGTGTAATAATCCAATTCTGTTGGCTCTTCTGACATTTCCAACGTAAGAAGCTTCTCACATTCTCTCATTTGCCATAAATATAGTTTTGTATCGGGAGTAAACATAAAAAACAGCTCTGGCATTAAGTCTTTCAACATACCATTCCAGCATGCCTGTTTTAAAGTTTCGTGCTTTGATAAATAATTATTATTACTTGGTGGGGGCGTTTTTTCTGCATATTGTCTGTTTGCAAAGCCGGTTCCCTGAATGAGAATAATTTCCTGTTGTGTAGTAAGTCTTGCCATAAGTACGTTTTTAAAAGGATATTTAGTCGATATATAACGTACAAAAAGTTCTCATTATTATCTAAACGCTAAAAAAATATTTAACTCGCTGATAATGAGATGGTTTTGTTATTTTCTCCTTTTAAAAATAATGGCTGCATTTTTATTTAAATCGCCTGAGAAGCGAATTTCATACCTATCTCTCCCGTCTTGAATAATTAATAACCCGGTATTGGGTGCTATTGCTCCCAAATTTTCAGCATACATGATCATTTGTAGAGAGTCGCCCATTTCGGGTGTCAGATATAATGTTTCAGTAATGGCTTTGGTGCTTAAGCCCTTTTTGCCCATAATTACTTTTCCATTAACAACCACACTTACCGTATCTCCATCTACTTCTCCATTATCATATAGGGTTAATGACAAACTATCTGTTTTAAAATAAACAGTTTGAATCGTTTCGATGCTTCTTTTACTTAAATCAGATGCCGAGCCTTCTGCCACAACTGGTATTGGTCTAGGGGCACGAACTACTACCGGTGGTGGGGCAACCGCTGCTGTATTGGCTGGTTTTGATGGTGGTGGTACCGGTTTTGATTGCACGGGTTTGGGTGCAGGAGGCGTGTTTTTTACTACAGGCTGTGATGGTTTTACTGGAGCAGGTTTAGGAACAGGTGGTGGAATGGGTTTTACAACTGGCGGTGTAACTGGAACCACCACCGCAACTGCCGCCGTATCTTTATTTTTTTCTTTCGCTATTTCTATGGCGGCCTGTTCTTTTGCTTGTTTTACAAACGACAACTCCTCTGTCAAACCCATATTGCCCAACTCATTAAATAACTCCGAGGAATCCGGAACAACGGCTTTTTGCAAAAAAACTTCGCCTGTTGCGCTTTTTAAACCCATTGTAGCCTTGGTTTTGAATTCGCCGGAAAGCGTCATTTTTTTTGTTCCTATAACAAGGTCAAGAGTGTTGATTTGCTTTATTTTTCTTGGCGCATCATCTTCAAAATTATCAGACAACAACACCTCTTCCTCTAAAATATATTTCTCCTCTTCTTTTCTGATGCTCAAAGATTTTATGGCAGAAATTTCCTTTCCCTTATTGGAAAAAATGATTTTAGAATACCCAATATATGTACCTGAACTGTCGCTGATGACAACTTCATAGGTAATTTTTTTTTGCGTTGTTTTTACATAGCCAGACCAGGCTCCAGAAATATCATATTTAGATTTAGGTTGGGCAAAACTCTTTGATGTGCACAAAACCACCATCAGAACAAATATGCTGATAACTAAAAAATGATGGTAGTTTTTTTGTTGCATTTGAAAAAGAATGTTGTTTTATACCAGCTCTTTTACCACATTAGCAACGATGAGCGGTCTTCCCAATGTATAATAATGTAAAATAGGAACGCCATATTTTTTTAGGTCTTTTGATTGATGCAAAAGCCACTCTTGTCCAACCTTTTCTACATCTTCATCATTTTTACAAGCGTTGATGGCTTCTGTTAAAGGTGTTGGCAAATCAATATTGAACGTTTTTGGTAAAATTGTAAGTTGTTTTTTGGTATAAATGGGTTTCAAACCTGGAATAATTGGAACCGTAATTCCAATTTCTCTGCAAGCGTCAACAAATGCATAATATTTGGCGTTGTCAAAAAACATCTGTGTTACAATATAATCTGCACCTGCATCTACTTTTGCTTTCAAATGTCTTAAATCGCTTTCCATATTGGGTGCTTCAAAATGCTTTTCAGGATAACCCGCTACACCAATACAAAATTTTGTTTTTGAGGTGTTCTTTAAATCTTCTTCAAGATATATGCCCTGATTGAGATTAGAAACCTGTTTCAATAAATCAATAGCATATTTATGGCCGCCCGGTTCTGGTTCAAAAGCGCTTTCGTTTTTTGCCGCATCTCCTCTTAATACCAATACATTATCTATTCCTAGATAATTAAGGTTGATTAAGGCGTCTTCTGTTTCGTTGATACCGAATCCACCACAAATAAGATGGGGAACCGTGTCTACATTGTACTTATTCATAATCGATGCACAAATAGATTCTGTCCCTGGTCTTTTTCTTACCACCACTTTTTCAAAACTACCATCTGATCTTTTTTTGAAACTATGCTCACTTCTGTGATACGTTACGTTGATGAACGATGGATTGAATTCCATTAGCGGATCCAAATGGCTATATAACGATTGAATACCCTTACCTTTTAACGGTGGAAGGATTTCAAACGAAATGAGCATTTTGTTGGCCTGATTAAGATGGTCTGTAACTTTCATTGATTTTTCTTTTGGATATGTCTAATTTTCAAAGACTTTGAATGATGATTTTTGTATTTATTTTTAAATTAATGTTGGTAAAGATAAACCCAAATAAAAAAAGTATCAAAGATTGTTCAAAACAAACTGATCCATTTTGCCGTGTTTTATTAAATATTTAGAAATATAGTTGAAAACAAGAGTTATTTTTGTAAAAATTTAATTGTGAGCCTGACTATTTATACAAAGAACCTGATAAAAGTATACGGACAAAGAACCGTTGTAAATGATGTTTCTTTCAATGTTGGTCAGGGAGAAATTGTTGGTTTGCTTGGACCAAACGGAGCTGGTAAAACCACATCATTCTATCAAGTAGTGGGTTTGGTAAAATCCGACAGTGGTGAGGTTTTTCTCAACGAACTGAATATCACCGATTTGCCAATGTATAAGCGCGCCCAGCTTGGAATCGGATATCTTCCCCAGGAAGCGAGTGTTTTCAGAAAATTAAGTGTGGAAGATAATATTTCCGCCGTTCTTGAAATGACAAAAAAATCAAAAGCGGAACAAAAGGAAAAACTTGAATCTTTATTAAACGAGTTTCACCTACAGCATGTTCGAAAAAACAATGGGGATACATTAAGTGGGGGAGAAAGAAGAAGAACAGAAATTGCGCGTGCGCTTGCTGTTGATCCAAAATTTATTTTACTTGATGAGCCTTTTGCGGGCGTAGATCCAATTGCCGTTGAAGATATTCAAGAAATTATTGCAAAGCTTAAGTATAAAAACATCGGCATTCTTATCACCGATCACAATGTAAATGAAACCCTTTCCATTTGTGACCGCGCTTATTTGCTAATCGACGGGAAAATTTTCAAACACGGAACCGCTGAAGAGCTCGCAGACGACGAACAGGTAAGGCGATTATATCTTGGTAAAAATTTTGAGTTACGTCGTAAAGATTATTTGCATGAAAGAGCTTCTCAAAATACGGCCGATTAACCTCTTCTTCGAATTGGTTGTTTTCTAATTCTTATTTGCATTATCATTGAGAAGGTTATAATAAA
The DNA here is from genome assembly GCA_943323705.2 of Streptomyces griseus. GTDB lineage: Bacteria > Bacteroidota > Bacteroidia > Chitinophagales > Chitinophagaceae > Ferruginibacter. Next base: position 12,158 of record CALPIT020000003.1, on the reverse strand, counting down.
TAATGAGAAATTGCAAAAAATATTTGTAGAAGTCAATGAACTTATTGCCATATTTTCTTCAAGCATATCAAGGGCAAAAAAAATCAACTTTCTTGAGAGACTGACTATTCTATGTTCTAATTCCCACCTTTACATTTTACATTCAATATTTTACATTTTACATTTCTTCACCACTTCAAATTTTTACCGATAATTTTCTTTATCTTCCCAATATGAAATTGCTCTCTCCCGCAATATCAAAATTGGCAAGAATGCGCTTATGGCGTATTAAAAACTGGACCAACCATCCGGTGGCTACTCAAAGAGAAGTATTACAGGATTTGGTCACCTCGGCGCAATACACCGTATTTGGCAAAAAATATAATTTCTCAAACCTTTTTTCGGTTAAAGAATTCAAGCTGCATGTTCCTGTTAGTGAATATGAAAACCTGCAACCCTATATTCAGCGAATGCTAGATGGAGAAGAAAACGTATTGTGGAATACTCCAGTAAAATGGTTTGCCAAAAGCAGCGGTACCACAGGAAACAAAAGCAAATTCATTCCGGTAAGCGATGAAAGTTTAAATGAAAATCATTTCAAAGCCAGCAAAGATGTACTCACCAGCTATTACAACAATTTTCCTTCAAGCGACTTATTAACGGGCAAAGGCCTTGTCATTGGGGGCTCTCATCAAATTAATCAGGTAAACGATGATATACAGTATGGCGACCTTAGCGCGGTGCTCATGCAAAACACCCCTTTTTGGGGCCAATGGCTTAGAACACCGGAGTTAAGTGTTGCGCTCATGGATGACTGGGGTGAAAAAATTGAAAAGTTGGCTCAATCAACTGCTAACGAAAACGTGACCTCTCTGGCCGGCGTTCCCACCTGGACATTATTGTTGTTGAAACGAATTCTCGAAATCAAAGAGAAGAAAACCATCAAAGAAGTGTGGCCCAATTTAGAACTATATATTAACGGTGGCGTTTCGTTTGTGCCTTATCGTGAGCAGTTTGAAAAAGTAATCGGCAAGCCCATTAATTATCTTGAAATATACAACGCGAGTGAAGGTTTCTTTGCCGGACAGGAAAGTCCAGAACACGATGGCATGAGCCTTTATACAGAACATGGCGTGTTTTATGAATTCATGCCTGTTGAGGAATATGGTAAAAGTTTTCCAAAAACATTGGGGCTGGATAAGGTTGAGATCAATAAAAATTACGGGCTCATCATCAGCACTACTGGCGGATTGTGGAGGTATCTTATTGGTGATACAATAAAATTCACTTCCATAAATCCTTATCGTATAAAAGTTACAGGGAGACTAAAACATTATATCAATGCTTTTGGTGAAGAAGTAATTGTAGATAACGCCGACAAAGCAATTGCAGAAGCTGCAGCAACATGTAAAGCCGTTGTGGCTGATTATACTGCCGGGCCTGTTTATTTTTCAGATTCTGGAAATGGCGCCCATGAATGGCTCATTGAATTTCACGAAACTCCTGAAAACCTTGAACAATTTACCGAAGCACTTGACAATGCTTTGAAGAAAGAAAACAGCGATTATGAAGCAAAGCGTTTTAAAAACATTGCCCTGAGTTTACCTAAAATTAAAGTCCTTTCAAAAGGAACTTTTACAAAATGGCTGCAACAAAAAAATCAAGTTGGAGGCCAGCACAAGGTTCCTCGACTTAGCAACGACAGGAAAATAATAGAAGAAATTCTCTCAATGATTTAACCAGGATTTAATGCCTTTTCTTTTATTACTTTTTTAATCCCTCCCTCAATCTTATTTTTGCTGACTAAAAAATTATAAAATGAAGTTACTACAAGGTAAAGTGGCTGTAATTACTGGTGCGGCCAGAGGTATCGGTGAAGCCGTAGCATTAAAATTCGCTGAACATGGTGCAAACATTGCGTTTACTTACATTAGCGATAATAGTAAAGAAAAAGCAAATGTACTTGTTGAAAAACTTACGGCCCTAGGTGTTAAATCAAAAGCTTACCAAAGCAATGCAGCTGATTTTGCAGCTTGCGAAACCTTTATCAACGATGCGCTCACAGAATTTGGTCAAATCGACATTTGTGTAAACAATGCCGGTATTTCGAAAGACAACCTTTTGCTTCGAATGACACCAGAACAATGGAATGACGTTATTCAGATAAATCTCAATAGTGTTTTCAATATGACCAAACAAGTCATTAAACCAATGATGAAGGCGAAAAGCGGAAGCATCATCAACATGAGCTCTGTAATCGGTGAAATGGGTAATGCCGGACAAACAAGTTATGCAGCTAGCAAAGCGGGTGTAATTGGTTTTACGAAGAGCGTTGCCAAAGAATTAGGAAGTAGAAATATCCGCTGTAACGCCGTTGCTCCGGGATTTGTAGAAACAGACATGACAAGTTATCTTAAAGAAGGCGCCAACGCTGATAAATATTTATCTATGATTCCTCTTGGAAGATTTGCTTCCGGGGAAGACATTGCCAACACTTGTCTATTTCTAGCGTCTGATATGGGCTGTTATATTACAGGTCAAACCATTAGCGCTTGTGGTGGTATGAATATTTAATTCAAAAAGCTTTTTTCGTTTTTTATATTGCTCAAAACACCTGTGTTAAATTTAATGCAGGTGTTTTTTTAAAATCTAGTATTATTGTTTCTCAGATATCCTTTCGCCGCCCCCCCTCGATTTAATTTGATTTTATTCTCTTATTTTTTCAACTTATGTTATCTTTAATTTAATTGTAAAATGATGATTCCGTTTTACATCATTATTATTTATAAAACTTTATTATGAAATAGCCTTTCTGGTTGTCTGGATACCAAGATTGAATGACAATAAAGGCTATAACAAATGACCAAAAACAAATTATAGTAACACATGAAAAAGTATTTTACAAGCATTGGTGCTGATTTTTCTGCTGCCATTGTTGTTTTTTTAGTAGCCATTCCTTTGTGTCTGGGAATTGCGGTTGCGAGCGGCTTAGGTGAGTTTTCAGGAATTATTGCCGGCGTTGTGGGTGGGGTTGTTGTCGGTTTAATAAGTGGTAGCCATTTGAGCGTAAGTGGTCCTGCAGCAGGATTAACAGCTATTGTAGCTGCAGCTGTTTTAAAACTACCAGCCATTGAAGCGTTCTTTTTAGCTGTTGTAATTGCCGGTTTACTACAAATCATCATGGGGTTTTTGAAAATGGGTGTTATAGGAGATTATGTTCCCAATAGTGTAATTAAAGGTATGTTAGCAGCTATTGGAATTATTTTGATTTTAAAACAATTGCCTCACCTTGTTGGTTATGACAAAGACTACGAAGGAGACGAAAGCTTTTTACAGATTTCAGGGGAAAATACTTTTTCTGCTGTGTTGAACTCCTTGAACTTCATTACTCCCGTTGCTGTTATCATAGGATTAGTAGGAATTGCTATTCTTATTATTTATGAATCAAAAACAATTAAAGAAAAGCGGATATTTCAAATTTTAAGTGGTCCGCTACTTGTAGTTATCACTGGTATTTTAATCAATAATTTTTTAGGTGGAATCGATTCTGTTATTACAACCAGAGAGGCGCATCTTGTAAAAATTCCTGTTGCTTCTTCTACTACTGAATTTTTCTCGTTCTTTAATTTTCCTAACTGGAGCTATATCACCAATGCTGATGTGTGGATTAGCGGATTTACATTAGCAATTGTGGCGTCTCTAGAAACTTTATTGGGCATTGAAGCGGTTGATAAATTAGACCCGGTTAAAAGAGTTACGCCCCCTAACAGAGAATTGGTGGCTCAAGGGTTTGGTAACATGGCCAGTGGACTTATTGGCGGACTTCCGCTGACAAGCGTTATTGTTAGAAGTAGCGCCAATGTTAATGCGGGAGCCAAAACTAAAAGCAGCACCATCATACACGGCTTGTTGATTTTAATTTGTGTTTGTTTCGCTCCTACGATTTTAAACATGATTCCTAAAGCAGCCTTAGCAGCCATTCTTGTTTTCACCGGTTATAAACTAACAAAAATTTCTCTTTTTAAAGAGTATTACCAAAAAGGCTGGGAACAATTCATGCCCTTTGTTATTACCATTGTGGCTATCGTATTAACAGATCTTCTTAAAGGTGTTGTTATTGGTATTTCTCTAGGATTTTTTTATACCATCAGAAGCAATTTCAGAACAGCGGTTTTTTGGATTCATGAAAACAATAATTATTTGATCAGACTTAGAAAAGACGTTTCGTTTTTTATTAAACCCATTCTAAAAGAAAAGCTTGAATTGATTCCAGAAAATGCAAATCTTGTCATTGATCTGGTACACGCCGAACACATGGATAGAGATGTAATCGACACCATAAATGAATTCTTAAGTCACGCTCATTTAAAAAACATTCATTGTTCAATAAAGAAGAATAGTTTTAATGAACTTCATAAACTCATAAACGAGCCTACTTTTTAAAATAAATTTTATTTCATTAACTTCAAAAAAATAAAAAATGTTAAACTCTTACAATAAACTTTTACTCGAAAATAAAGCCTGGGCAACAGAACAGGTTCAATTAGATCCTAATTTTTTTAACCGCCTGTCTCACATTCAAACTCCGGATTTTTTGTGGATTGGATGCAGTGACAGTAGGGTGCCTGCCGACAAAATAACCGGAACCCAACCCGGAGAAATTTTTGTACACAGAAATATCGCCAATATGGTCGTGCATACTGATTTAAATTTATTAAGCGTTTTAGAGTATGCTGTTCAGGTGCTTAAAGTAAAACATATTATTGTTTGCGGGCACTATGGTTGTGGTGGCGTAAGGGCAGCAATGGGGAACAACTCTCTTGGAATTATTAACAAATGGCTTAGAAACATTAAAGATGTTTATAGAATTCATCGCGATGAATTGGAAACCAAAACCAATCTTGACGAAAGAGCAGATATGCTTGTAGAGCTCAATGTGAAAGAACAAATTATGAATCTGGCAAAAACCTCAATCATTCAAAAAGCATGGAAATATGAACAACGCCCTCATTTACACGGTTGGGTGTATGGGTTGACTGACGGTATCATTAAGCCAATTTGTGATATGGAACCGGGGACACATATTGATTTTGTTTATGAATACGATAATTTATAAACAATGACAGCTCAGGACTTGGTAAATAAATTCGAAATGCTTCCCCATCCTGAAGGAGGTTGGTATAAAGAAACATATCGCAGTAACGAACAAATTAATGGGAATGCTTTGCCTGAACGGTTTTCAGAAAAACGTTCTTTTTCAACTGCAATCTATTTTTTAATGGAAAAAGGTAATTTCTCAGGCTTTCATAGAATAAAAAGTGATGAGTGCTGGCATTTTTATGCAGGACAAACGCTTTTGGTTTATGTGATCAACAACGCCGGAAATCTTGACATCATAAGGCTTGGAAATAATATCGAATTGGGCGAGTGTTTCCAATATGTTGTTCCTGCAAATTGCTGGTTTGCGAGTCGTCCTGCAGATGAAAGCGAATTTTCTTTCGTTGGTTGTACCGTTGCCCCAGGATTTGATTTTGCTGATTTTGAATTGGCTGTTGCAAATAACTTATCATTAGAATACCCTCAGCATAAATCAATTATAGATTCTTTGTGCAGACAGTAAATCAACGGCATGGGGTGGATGCTAGATACTGGATGCTAGATACTGGATAAGACTACCTGCTTTCGAAGTTTAAATCAACCTTTGTTTGATATTATAAGATTTAACTACAATCATGACAAGAGCCGCTGCTTCGATATTTAAACAGTTGTTGCCAGAAAAAATAATGGCGAAAATATGGGTGTTGGCGCCTGTTGTAGAAGTTAGGGATGAACAAATTGATTACTATTATGATTTTTCACAAAGCATTGCGGAATACAATTCGGTTTTTAATTTTTTAAATCTTCCCTGGGTATGGCAAGAGGTAAACATGAACACCTTCAAAGATGTTATAGCGGTTATTGAAGAAGAAAAAATTAAAGGCGATTATTTTCCCATTGTTTTAAACCTGTGTGATGGCGATGAAATAAATGGTGCGCCTGGCGTTTCTGTTATAAAATACTTAGAAGAAAAAGGAATTGTGTATACCGGAGCTGATGAATATTTTTATAACATCACCACTTCCAAGATACCCATGAAAAAAGCTTTTGATAAAGCAGGCATTCCAAACGCTCCATGGTCTTATTTTTTTAATCAAGAAGATTATCATCCTGAAAACATTTTATCGGCTACAGGAACTCCATTAATTGTTAAACCCGCAATATCCGGAGGTAGCATGGGTGTCGGAATTAAAAATGTGGTTGAAACCAAAGAAGAATTAGATTCACTAATAAATAATTTATTAAACGGCTATAGAGGCTGGAATCTAAATAGCGGCGGAATCGTTGCTGAGCGATTTATAAACGGACCAGAATATACTGTTTTTATCAGCGGCTCTTACGACTTTCCGGAAAACGCAATCATATATACACCTGTTGAACGTTTGTTTCACCATTCTCTTCCCGATAAAGAAAAGTTTTTATCCTTTGAACGTCTCTGGGAAATATATGAAACAGAGACTGCCATGCCCGAAGAGGAGAATTTTTATGAGTATGGAAAACCGAAAGAATCAATCATTGCAGAGTTAAAAAAAATAAGCTGGGACGCATTTGTAGCCACTAAAGGTAAAGGATACACAAGGGTTGATATCAGACAAGATGCTGCAACAGAAAAACTTTATGTACTTGAAATAAATGCACAATGTGGAATTAGCGAAGATGAAAACTTCACATCAATTGGGGCTATTTTAAAAGCAACAGGAAAACCCTTTAGCCTTCTTGTTGAAGAAATTCTTATTGATGCAATAAATCGTGGTCGAAAAAAACTATTGACTTTTATTGAAAATAACAAACATCACAATTAGTTTCATTTCATGCCATCATCTTATATCCATAACATTAACGACCTTAAAAAAGTTTGTGTATTGCTTCCCGATTATACAACTTCGGATGTCGATTACCAACATTATGATCCTCCTCGCAACTTATCGCATTTGCTTCCTGGCGTTGAGGTAGAACATGTTTTTCTTAATAAGCTCACCACATATAAACAACTTAAGGAATTAAGCAAAAAAGGGTTTGATATTTTTATAAATCTTTGCGAAGGTTATTTAGAATGGGATGTGCCTTCTATTGATGTTATTTATTTTCTTGAATTATTGAACCTTCCCTTTACAGGTCCATCTTCTATTTTATACGACCCAACTAAAGAATTGATGAAATATGTGGCTTATACCCAAGATGTAAATACACCCGCATATGTTCTGATAGAAACCCTTGACGACGTTTCTTCGTGTAATCATTTACGTTACCCTCTTTTTGTGAAGCCATCAAAAGCCGGCGATAGTCTGGGTATTGATGATCTTTCTTTAGTAAATAATTATGATGAACTTATTGAAAAAGTAAATTCAATATTTGAAGAATATGGGCCTATTTTGGTTGAAGAATATATAGACGGTAGAGAATTCACGGTTATGCTTGTACGCAACCCTGATGATCATTTTGGTACGATCGTTTTTAAACCTGTTGAATACATATTTCCTTCCGGTAAAAAATTTAAAACCTACGCTTTAAAAACCTCTGAGTTGCACACAGATGCGAATCATTTAGTTGAAGACTCCCTTCTAGAAGAAAAATTAAAAAATGCTGCTACAGATATTTTTAATGGATTTGGTGGCGCTGGTTATGCAAGGCTAGATTTCAGAATGGACAAGCGTGGCGAATTGTTTTTTCTTGAAATCAATTTTACGTGTTCCGTTTTTTATGCTGATGGCTACGAAGGTTCTGCTGATTATATTTTAAAAATGGATGGAACCGGTCAGGAAGCGTTTTTAAAAATGATTATTCATGAAGGAATAGAAAGATATAGAAAGGGTCAAAAGAAGTATAAAATGAAAGGCAACTCTATTTCAGGTTATGGAATTTATGCAGCCTGTGATATTGATGCCGGAGAGGTTATTTTTAAAGGTGAAGAACGTGCTCAAAGAATTGCTACCACCTCATATATCAACAAAAACTGGTCTGTTAAAGAATTAGAAAATTTTAAAAAATACGCATATCCCATAAGTAATGAGGTATTTTTGCTTTGGGATGAAAACCCTGATGGTTGGGCTCCTCAAAATCATTGCTGTGATGCCAACACTCAATATTCGGGACTTGATGTTGTAGCATTGTATCCAATAAAAAGGGGCGACGAACTTACTCTTGATTACGCCGACTTTTTAGATGAGCATATGGAACCTTTCAATTGCAGATGTGGTTCAGAAAGCTGCAGAGGTTTAATAAAAGGTGTTACAGGAAATTCTGTAAGCGCCAGAGTCCAAAACAAATAAAAATTAACCCGCATTAAATTTTTCAATCTTTTTTGTGTCTGAAAGGGCATTGTGTTTTTTTATTTTAAATATCTATGTATAAAATATCAATATTAGGTTCGCTAATAAAAGAATATCGTTTAAAACTTTTTCTAACCTACTCTCTTTTTTCGCTTGAGATGCTAGGCGCACTGTTAAGACCTTTTTTTCTTGGATTGGCCATTAATGATTTAATTAAAGGCAGCTATCATGGTTTAATCGTTTTATCAATAATCCACCTTTGCTGGTTGATTATTGGTACCATTCGACACATGTACGACACCAGAACATTTACATCGATTTATACATCAATGGTTACGCGCTTTTTATCAAAAAGAAACCAAAATGCTGATGTTTCTATGTTAAGCGCACATTCCACTTTATCAAGAGAGCTTGTTGATTTTCTGGAATCTGATTTACCGTATATAATCGAAGCCTTTTACAATATCATTGGGTCTCTGGTCTTACTTTATTTTTATGAAAGCAACGTTGTGTTTATTTGCTTTGCCATTTTGTTTCCGGTAGGTGTAATTAGTTATTTCTATGGGAAAAAAATGAAAGCCTTAACGAAATTAAAAAATGATGAATTGGAAAAACAAGTAAGCGTAATTGCCTTTGGAAACAAAGACTCGATTAACAAACATTATAATAAACTCAGAAATTTACAAATAAAAATTTCTGATAAAGAAGCCTGGAATTTTGGAATGATTGAAATTTTGGTTTTAATCGTTATTGGTTTTTCTTTGATTGTTTCTTCAAAATTATTTGGCACCGTTTTATTGGCAGGAAACATTATTGGTATTTACAATTATATTTTAAAATTTGTTTCTGGTTTAGACACGATACCCTATACCGTACAGCGCTTTTCTTTACTTAAAGACATTATAAAAAGAATCGATAATCAATCAGAGAAATTTGAAACGTCCAATAACGGAGAGGCACAAACGCAAGAAAAATTTACACAAGGTGTATTAAAATTATCTGCTTAGTCTGTTGTTGTGGATTGATGAAATGTTTCGTTTTTTATGATGACACACCACTCGTTATTAATCGTAAAATATCCATAGTCATAACAGAAATAATAAAATTTTCCCTGTTTGTTTTGGTGTATCTGTGTGGTGTATTCGAAGCAGAAGCCCAGTTGCATCAGTTGTTCTTTTTTAATCTTAATGAAAGGATTCGTGTCTTCAATAATATACTCTAGTATCCTGCGGTTTTTTGATAATCTGTTATTCGTGTTTCTAATTAAATTATTGGCTGGAGATTTTATTTGATTGTTATAAGCGTTTCTGCAATAGTCATTACAAAACTTTTTATCTGATCTTCCTCTGATAATTTTATTACAAGCGATGCAATTTTTTTGAGACGTGTTTTCCATTTTATTTTTTCACTAAATTAAAAATGAGTATTCATTTTTTATCCGTTTTTACACGCTTGTAAATATGTTTTTTCAACAACAAACGAATAAAAAACGAATACGATAATGAAGTGCGGTCATCTTTGTGATGTTATTTGTGTTGCGCAACCGATAACTGAAATACAAATTTTTAAATTAAAAAACACAACTATGTACTCATTACGAAACAAAGTTCAATTGATTGGAAATCTTGGAAAAATTCCTGATGTAAAAAAAACAGAAACCGGAAAAAAGCTTGTCAAGTTTTCTGTAGCTACAAATGAATTTTACACAAACAGTAAAGGCGAAAAAGTAAAAGAAACACAATGGCACAATCTTGTAGCTTGGGGGAAATTAGCTGATGTGGCGGAAAAGTTTCTAAACAAAGGGAGCGAAGTGGCCGTTGAAGGCAAATTGGTTACTAAAGAATATACAGACAAAGAAGGAAACAAAAGATCTGCTACTGAAGTGCAGGTAAACGAGCTGTTGTTGCTTGGAGGAAAAGCCAGTACCTAATTTGTGGAAGGTATAATGTGGGGAGAAATAACGCTCCGTTCTTTCGATTAGATTTTTGGTTGGTGGGTAATTTCAAACGTCGAACGAAATTGCGGCTGCTCTGGCAGCCGCACCACATTTATTATTTTCTTCCAAATTCATCATTGATCCTTACGATATCTTCTTCATCGCTTGGGTGATTGGGATCTGTATGCATCCAAATTTCTGCAACAATTCCCCAGTTATTTAAACCAATCAGTCGATGTCTTTCTCCCTGTTTTAAACTGACAACATCTCCTGTAATCATTGTTTGACTTTCGCCTTCTATATCTGTTTCGCTTCTTATAATTGCGGCTTCTCCTTTTATGAGTTTCCAAATTTCTGCACGACGGAAATGATATTGCCAGCTTAATTTTTTTTCTGGTGCAACTAATAAAATTTTAGGACTTAGTTTTCCTTTGTTCAATTGGGACTTTTCCACCTCAGGAAAAAAATTATCAATAAAAACAGAAGCGTCGTTTTCGTCAATGACAAAGAATCCACCCCATGGTCTTGATGTATCAACCTCTTTTGATTTTATCAATAACGAATCTAGAAATGCAGTTACTTCTTCAAAAATTTGCTCTTTTGTTTGCATGTGTTTATAACATTTATCTTCCCATATATAACATTAGTATTTGAATGTCACTTGGATTAACTCCTGATATTCTTGAGGCTTGGCCTAATGTTTTGGGTTGAATTTTTGTAAACTTCTGACGCGCCTCGTTGCTTAATGAAGATAATTTATTGTAATTAAAACTATCCGGAATTATTAAGTTTTCCAGTTGACTCATTTTTTGAACCAACTCTTTTTCTTTTTCAATATAGGTGTCATATTTTAATTGAATTTCTGCTTGTTCTAAAACTTCTGTATCAAAATTAAGTAATTCGTTTTTTAGTTCAACAATCGCATTCATCATGGGTATCAAACTAATTCCGGGTCTTAATAGAACCTGTGCTGCTTTTTGTTTTGATGATAACGGTGACGAATAGACGCTAACTAGAAATTCATTTATTTTTTCCGGCTCTATGGTAAATTGGTTGAGAATGGCTTTTACTTTTTCAACACCGTCTTTTTTATGATTTAATTTATCTAATCTTTCTTTTTTGGCAAGCCCTAAATTATAACCAATTTCTGTGAGTCTTAAATCTGCATTGTCTTGTCTTAATAAAGTTCTGAATTCAGCTCTGCTGGTGAACATACGGTAAGGCTCATCGGTTCCCTTGTTGATTAAGTCATCTATCAAAACACCTATATAGGCTTCGCTTCTTTTTAAAACCAATGGATCAAGGTTTTTAACTTTCTGGTGGGCGTTTATACCCGCCATTAATCCCTGGCAGGCAGCTTCTTCATATCCGGTGGTACCGTTAATTTGTCCAGCAAAAAATAAATTGCTGATTAATTTGGTTTCCAAGCTAAACTTTAATTGGGTAGGTGGGAAATAATCATATTCTATGGCGTAACCCGGTCTAAACATTTTACAGTTTTCGAAACCCGGAACCTTCCTAAGTGCTTGAATCTGAATATCTTCTGATAAAGAGGTTGAGAATCCATTAACATAAATTTCAATGGTATTCCAGCCTTCTGGTTCTACAAAAAGCTGGTGTCTGTCTCTTTCGGCAAAGCGATTAATTTTGTCTTCTATACTTGGACAATACCTTGGTCCTGTTCCTTGAATTCTTCCTTGGTACATTGGGCTGGACTCAAAACCGCCTTTTAATATATCATGAACCTCCTGACTAGTATAGGTAATCCAACAGCTTCTTTGGTTTTCTGGTTTTAAGGTTGGTTTTTCTAAATAACTAAAGCCAACGATTTCATCGTCTCCCTTTTGTTCCTCCATTTTAGAGTAATCCAAGCTTCT
>CALPIT020000002.1 GCA_943323705.2 Streptomyces griseus | reverse complement strand
CTGATTTTAAAAAAGAAAACATCAAAACCATTTTAATAACAGAACCATTTGTCGTCAATTCTTCAACACGATTTGAAGATTCAAAAAAACACCAGGCAGTGGACAGCAACAATAAGCCTTTCTTCATGACTGATTTTTATTTCGGAAATGGCGGCTTGCTAGATATTTTCAGAAACGATACCAAGCAATGGTTTTTTGATAAATACAAAGCCCAGATGGATATTGGTGTTGAAGGCTGGTGGGGCGATTTGGGTGAACCTGAAAGACATCCTTCAGCGATGTTTCATAATTTGAAAGACTTTGGCTTCAACAGAAAATTTGGTGCTGACGAAGTACATAATATTTATGGACATTACTGGAGTAAAATGCTGTATGAAAATTATAAAAAGTATTACCCCCAGAAAAGATTATTCCATCTCAATAGAAGTGGTTATGTAGGCACGCCTCGTTATAGCAGCTTTCCCTGGACAGGCGATGTGAGCAGAAGCTGGGATGGTTTAAAAGCACAGTTACCAAATATTCAAGGTATGAGTATCAGTGGTGTGCCCTATGTTCACAGCGATGCAGGTGGATTTAGCAGAGCAACAGCTGATGCCGAATTGTATATAAGATGGTTACAATTCGCAGTATTCACTCCTATTTTCAGACCTCATGGAACTGCTTTGGGAAATTTAAGCAATGAAGAAAATAATATTCCCAGCGAAGCATCTGAATGGCCGGAACCAACAAAATCTTTAGCCAAAAAAGCAGCTATAGAAAGATATAAATGGCTGCCATATAATTACAATTTAAGTTATCAGCAAGCATTTAATGGCAAACCATTGATAACGCCAATGTTCTTCATCAATGAAAATGATAGTAATTTATACAAAGCCACGCAACAATACCTATGGGGCGAAAACGTAATGGTGGTGCCAGTTACAGACAAAAGCGCAACCACAATGGACTATTATATCCCTTCAGGCACCTGGACCAACATTCATAATTTCAAAGAAATAAATGGACATCAATGGATTAAAGATGACCAAATCAATATCAGCAATATTCCTGTTTTTGTAAAAGAAGGAAGTTTTATTCCATTTGCGGCACCTATGCAAAACACAGAAGAATACAATAACAAAGAACTAAACGTTTTTTATTTCTTGTCAGCTAAACCAAGTTCTTATACTTTGTATGAAGATGATGGAACCAATCCAGATGCTATCAAACAGCATCAGTATGAATTGACAAACTTCAAATCCACAGGAACAAGCTCAAAAGAAATCAATATTCAAATCAGTAGCAACGGCGGGCATTACCCTGGTCTGCAGCAGAAAAGAAAATTGAAATTGTCTGTTCCCAATGTCAATGGAGTTAGGGCTGTGTTTATCAATGGCAAAAAAATGAATATAACGTTTGCAGATGCAAGTATAAACGGAATCAGCATTCCTTTAGTTTTTGAGCATAAAGAAGTTAGTGTAAGGATTGTTAGGGATTAGGAATTGGGGATTGGGGATTAGGGATTAGGGATTAGGGATTAGGGATTAAAAAATAGCTCACATGCAAAGTCCCTTAATGAAGAAATTGCTGTGAAGTCTACAATCAAAAAACGCCAAACGCCAAACAACAAACACCAAACAACAAACTAAATAATCTATACCTTTGCCCTCCATGAGCAAAACAGTTGCCTTACATACTCTCGGTTGCAAGTTGAATTTCAGTGAAACTACTGCCATTTCGCGTATGCTTGAAAATGATGGTTTCATCAAAAAAGATTTCGATGAAGTGGCGGACTTGTATGTGATCAACACTTGCTCTGTTACCGAAAATGCCGATAAAGAATGTCGACAGCTGGTAAGGAGAATTCAGAAAAAAGCGCCAGAAGCCTTGGTAGTGATTACTGGTTGTTATGCACAGTTGAAACCTCAGGAAATCGCTTCTATTCCCGGCGTAAATCTAGTATTAGGTGCTGCTGAAAAATTCAACATTACCACACATTTGAAAGAACTCAGTAAAAATGATTCAGGTAAAATTTGCAGCTGCGATATTGAAGATGTAAATGTCTTCACTCCTACCCATTCCGTAAAAGAAAGGACAAGAATATTTTTAAAAGTACAGGACGGCTGTGATTACAATTGCAGTTTTTGTACCATACCCATGGCAAGAGGAAAAAGCAGAAGCGACAGCATAGACAATGTAATCGCTAATGTGAATGAAATTGCCAAAGGCGGTGCGAAAGAAATTGTGTTAACAGGAATCAATTTGGGAGATTTTGGAAAAGGATATACAGGCGGAAGAAAGCATGAAGAAAATTTCTTCGATTTGATAAAAGCGCTTGAAGAAGAAGCGCCGATAGAAAGATTCAGAATTTCTTCTATCGAACCCAATCTACTGACCAATGAAATGATTGAATTTGTAAGCCATAGCAAAAAGTTTATGCCGCACTTTCATATTCCATTGCAGAGTGGTAGCAACAAGACATTGGCGAATATGCGTCGTCGTTATAAAAGAGAGATATATTCCGAACGTGTGGGATTGATTAAATTATTGATGCCTCATGCTTGTATTGGAGCAGACGTTATCGTAGGCTTCCCAGGTGAAACTGACCAAGACTTTAACGAGTCGGCAAAATTTATTGAAGAACTGGGCATTTCATATTTACACGTTTTCACTTATTCAGAAAGAGACAAGACTCAAGCATTAGAAATAAAACCCGTCGTTCCAATTCATATCAGAAACGAAAGAAATAAAATCCTCAGAAATATCAGCTACTTAAAAATGCAAGAATTCACCAATGCTCATGTTGGTCAAACCAGAAAAGTTTTATTCGAAGGGGAAAATAAAAACGGAATGATGGAAGGCTACAGCGACAATTACATCAAAATAACTACCGTTTATAATAAGGAGTGGGAAAATAAAATAATGGATTGGAAGATTTAAAAACTACTACAAAGTCTTATCGAAAACTTCTAAACAAAGAAATAGATCTAGTCCAAAAAATCATTCCAGTTACGGTGAGAAAGATGGTGATGAAGGGTATTTTTGGTTCGGGGCTCACATAACATACCGAGATGTCTTTCATGATGCATATCGGTTCCCACAAAAGAAATCAATTCGTTTTTCAGCATATATTCAGCGGCTTTTACCGCTTCTTTACCATAATAGCCCGTGAGCGATAAGAGATTCAATTGCAGCATGAATCCCAATTCTGATAACCGGTGATACATTTTATAATTGCCGTAATAATAAGGGTATCTCTCTGGGTGAGCCAAAATTGGACTATAGCCAGCCATTTGAATGGCAAATGAATGTTTACCCGGATCATCAGGCATAGAAGCATAAGAAAATTCAGTAAGAATGATATTATCCTTCAATGTCAATAACTTTTGACCATTGTTTAAAAGTTCGAGGAAATAACTATCCAGCATATACTCTGCAGCGGCTTTTACTTCAAAATCAATTTGCTGTTTTTTTAATTCTGCTTGTAATAATGATAACGCCCCATTTATGGTTTCAGGATTGTTTCTGTACAAATCGCCAATGATATGAGGTGTGGCAATTGATTTTTTTACACCAAGTGACATCAACCCTTTTACTAGCTCAATGGAAGTTTCCAAATTTGGAGAGCCATCATCAATTCCGGGAAGAATATGAGAATGGATATCCAATTCTATGGGGAAATAATTAACGTCTTCCTGAACTTGTTTTTTTTTGAAAAATGAAAACATATTTTATGCTATTTTCAAAATTGAGGTAATAAATCTTGCTTGTTGATCACTTATAATACTGGTGTAATTTACTTAAAGGTTTTAATATTGAAACTAGGAAAGGAAATCGCACTCCGTTTTTTTTCATCGCTAGATAATCTCTGCGATTGGCCCTGAGCCTTATTTTCATATTGCTGTTGCTCTGTCCTCCCCTTCTCATTTTCACCAACAATTTTGGAATATAATAAGCGCTGATATGATTTTGAAACAAATACCTGCACATGAATTCATAATCGGCAGCACTAAAAAAATGGGTTTCATAACCACCGTACTTTAGAAACAGTTCTCTTTTAAAATAAAATGTAGGATGAGCAGGCATCCAACCTAATTGAAACAAACTTCTTTTGTAAGGTTTGCCTTTCCAGATTCTGTAAATTTTCTTGATATTATCGGGGTCTACATATTCAAGATCGCCATAGATGCTATCAACTTTCTGTTTTTCAAAGGCATCAACTATAGCGTCAACCACCGAATCATCTTCCAGCATATCATCGCTGTTTAAAATCCCGATGACATCACCGGTAGCCATTTCCATCCCTTTATTGATGGCATCATACATTCCCTTATCTATTTCTGAAACCCATTTGGAAATATGATTCTCGTATTTTTTTATAATGTCAACAGTTCCGTCCTTTGATTTACCATCGATAATAATATGTTCAATATTCTTGTATCGTTGATTTACCACAGATAAAATACAATCACCGAGATATTTCTCTGAATTATATGTTACTGTGATGATGGAGACTTTCATTGACAGGAGCGATCTTAATGATTAGTCACAATAATAAAGTATTCTATTTAATTATTGTGCGTAAGCTGCTATTAATTTCTTTTTACGACAATATTTTCCATGACCAGCATATCCATTTGGGTTCTCAGAAAGCAATTTAGGGCTTCTTCGGGCTGGTTAACAATGGGTTCATTTTCGTTGAATGAAGTATTTAATAAAATGGGAACGCCTGTTTTTTTTCTGAAAGTTTCTATAAGTTGGTAGTATTTCGGTGAAACTTCTTTATCTACAGATTGAAGTCGACCAGTTCCATCAACATGAGTAACAGCGGGTATAAGACTTCTTTTTTCTTTTTTAATAGGAAATACTTTTTCCATGAATGGAACGGGTTCGTCTATTTCGAAATATTCATTTACATATTCCTTTAAAATAGAAGGTGCAAACGGCCTAAAACTTTCTCTTCTTTTGATTTTGGCGTTCAATAATTCTTTGGCATCATTTCTTCTTGGATCAGCAATTATTGATCTGCCACCTAAGGCTCTTGGGCCAAATTCTGCTCTGCCATTCATCCAACCTACCACTCCTCCATTAATCAAGCAGTTGGTTACTTCTTCGTAAAGCGCTTCATCTTCTAGTTGAGTAAAGGAAATCCCTTTTGCAGTAAGCATTTCTATTATTTCATCATTATTGTAATAGCTGCCCGTATATGCTGTGTAAATAGGTTCTTGCCTTTCCATTTGTTGCAATTGATGCTGAACATAAAGCGCAGCTCCAAATGAAATACCCGCATCATGTCCGGCCGATGGTATATATACCTGTTTGAATGGTGTATTTGAAGTTATTTTGCCGTTTGCGACACTGTTCTGTGCAACGCCTCCTGCTATACAAACCGCATCTAGTCCCGTTTTTTTATGAAGATGATTCAAGATGTGAAATATGGTCAACTCTGTCATTCGTTGCACAGAAGATGCCATGTCTTTATGAAATTGTTGTAAGGGTTCATCTTTTAATCTGGGAGCTCCAAATTTCTGAACCATATAATTACTGAACATAGGCGCAACTACAGGAATATGATCATCACCATAAGTGATTACGCCCGAAGTTCCTTTTCTGAAATATTTCAAGTTCA
Source organism: Streptomyces griseus (assembly GCA_943323705.2). Lineage (GTDB taxonomy): Bacteria > Bacteroidota > Bacteroidia > Chitinophagales > Chitinophagaceae > Ferruginibacter. Next base: position 25,786 of record CALPIT020000002.1, on the reverse strand, counting down.
ACTTAAATAAACCATCATCTGTAAGATGGATTACATCTTTTAGTTTTTCGAGATATTTTGGTTCACCATAAGGAGCCATTCCCATTACTTTGTATTCATCTCCATAATGTGGGAACCCTAAAAGTTGTGTAAATGCAGTATAAAAAATGCCCAAAGAGTGAGGAAAATCAACTGATTGTAAAACTTCAATTTCATTGTCATCTCCAATTGCAGTCATAGTGGTTGAAAAATCACCCGAGCCATCAATTGACAAACAAGCTGCTTTTTTAAAGGGCGAAGCAAAAAACGCTGAAGCCAAATGACTTCTGTGATGTTCCACATTTATTACCTTACCATCAAATTCCTCTTCTTTTAACCCTGATAAATCGGCGAGTTGCTTTTCGATTGAAGCTACTTTTTTATGATTGGTAAGTCTGTCTTTTATTGCAGCTAAATTCCCAAATGGATTTTTGGCTACATATAGAATCTTTTTAAAAAACTTAGCTTTAGTATCACGGCCTATAGCAAAAAAGTCAATATCTTCAAATGAAATACCGGCTTCTTGAACACAAAACTGTATGGCTAATTCAGGAAAACCGGCCCAATGCTTTACTCTTCTGAAACGCTCTTCTTCAATAGCTGCTACTAATTTCCCATCAACAAAAATTGCTGCAGAAGCATCAGCATGATAGGCATTTATTCCAAGTATGATCATTTAATTATTTTATATTTTTTGGAAACGGATGTTTATTTTTTCTCAGATAATCTCTTGTCAAAAAAATAAATCATTACAAATATAGTACTGTAAGCAAAAATAGTAAACCAAGTGTGATGGTCTAATCCTAATGGCATGGGCCAATTTTTATTGATAGCAACCAAAAACAATCCTATTCTTAGCGTATTGATTACCCATAACAATAACAACCCACCAAATAACCATTTAAATTTTGTAGCAAGATTGATTTTATTAGCGATGGTAAATGCAGCCCAAAAACTCATAACGCCATATCCAACACAATCATACGCTATGATAACACCCCTGTGATGAACCACTCTCAATAAGTATCCAGGCTCTTGAATCGTATCATAACCAAAAATGGCAGCAATCAGCGAAGCACCTTTCATGTATGATAATTTCAACCAACTTACATAATCGAAATAATGAGCTACAAATGGGCTATACAAACCTCCAGGAGCAGCTAACCCAATAAAAAATAAGGTCCCAAAATAAAAGCCTACAAACAACAACAGAAACTTAACTACAAAAACAATGAAATTATCGGCAAATTTAAAACTCATCTTCTTATTGATTTCCAAAAATGATTGAATATTGATGTTGTATTTGAGTAAGGTTTATCGCATCGGCCACATATGCTGTTGTTGCCCTCGTCCAATCCTCATAAACTTGCTGATTCATTGTAGAAAATACCTCTATAGAATCAACAACAGATGGCACAGTGAGGTCCAAATTAATTCCGGCTTTATGTTCAAATAAATGATTCCAAGGTGTATGCTTTGACGTTATCACAGGCAAACCTGATTGTAGTGCTTCTATTATTGCATGTCCATAATTCTCACTTTTACTAGGCATGATAAATACGTGAGCCTTCTGTAAAAAACTAATGATGTGTTGCGGTTGTTGCTCCCCATGATAAATAACTTTTATATTCTTGGGAAGTTGATGTGCCAAATCCAAACATTGGTTCCAATAGGCTTCATCTTTAATCCCACCAATGATATGATATTCTATTTGTGCATTAGATTGTTGAAGTGCCCTGATGATCAAATCATAATTTTTCATGGGGGAAATCAAAGCAACCGTTATTAAAATCAATTTATTTTCTTCTTTATGAATAGTAACAGTGCGATTGATTTTTTTAGGGAAATTATCCGCTATAAAAATTGTCGACTTATTTCCAAATATGTCTTTTATGTATTTACCTTCGTTTTCATCAGTAGCATGAAAACGAATTTTATTTTGAATTTTAAAAAGCTTTAAAAAGTTTAAGAATATTAGCTTCTTGATTTTTTTCTGAGATAAAGCACCGGGATGCAACATCCCTCTTACAGATAATATTAAGTGATAAGACTTTAAAAACAACAACGGCAGTATATTAAAGTCTAAAGAAAAAATCCCTGTGATAAAAACAACATCAGGTTTTATGATTTTTATTTCTTTTTTAAATTCCGGAAATGGATTTTTTTTATTTGAATACCAAACCTCAGTGTAATCATTATATTTTACCCATTTATTTGTTTCTGTTACATCAATCAGTGTTCCATCAACGTCATGGACTCCAGTGAAAATTTTGTATTTAATATTATCTTGATAATTATTGACAAGATTTGTTATGGATTGTACGGGTCCGCCGGCTTTAAATGCAGGATCAAACCAAGGTATAAATATCACAACTGTTTTCAATCTCTTTGAGTATAAACTTTAAACCTTGGTCCCCAAATTTGAATGATAATAAAAATCAACACACATGATTTTACCAAATGTCCTAAGATCGTTTGGGTTTCACAATCTGGTCTGATGGGATAATAAAAAACCATTGCTGTAAACAAAATTAAAACCGGATAAGTTTGAGCGTATTTTTTAAAATATTTCAGCACTTGAGAATATGTCAGCCCCAAAAAGAACATAAATGTAGCTCCTCCAAAAATGCCAAAATTTAAATAAGCATCACCTAGAGTACTGAGTCCCATTGAAGTTCCTTCTGTTAATGGAATACCTGAGTATTTGGTGAAGATTGTTCTGTCGCCGGCATTTAATTTATTGGGGGCCAAAATCCTTGGCATAATAGCAGCTTCAAGTAAAATATACAACTCAGATCCGTTAGCAAAAGGAACTTTATTCGGAACGTTTGTCATGATGTTCGTAATGATAAAACCCTGATTGATTCTCACATTAGACTCTGCGAGATTTGAAAAGCTGAAAACACCTTTTTCCTCATTTTCTTGTTGATATAGCTTAGCGAAGGTTTCAACTCCGGCTGCTTCTTTATTTTGATTAGTGGTAGATCGATAATTTCCTTTTAATACCTGTATCGTGATTGCTAAAGTAATGAAGCTTATCAATCCAATTAATTTAAATTTATAATCAAATTTATATCGAATAGCTAAAACAGCAGCGATATAAACAAACCAAGTTAACAAATCATGAAACATCCCTGAACCCAGAGATGAAGAAATAATAGAACTGATTACTACAATCAATGGCAAGAGTTTTAAATTGTTCTCACCAAGAATAATCAAAAACAATCCAATATACTTAAAGCTACCCAGTAGATAAAATACAAATGCCAACTCAGATGAAAAAAAAGAAGCAAAAATACTTGCAGTTAACCCAACAGCAATAAATATATATGCAATTGACTTATTTCTATTTGTGAAAGCAGCTATTTTTTTAACGTCAACTATTTCACCTTCATAATTTTGAACTCGTACATTCAAGCCAATAATAAAAAGTAATACTGCAGGAATTGCATAAGAAAAATATTCAGATTCTGCTATGCGCATTTTGTACATAAAGTACTGATATTCATCAAGTCCATTATAGGCAAAAGTAGGACCTATGAAGAATTGCACACACATAAATACTGCGAGTAAGTGTCTTGTAGGAATTATACTTCCAATTGAATCAAATAATAGGAAGAAAACATAAATAGAAATAGAGACCGCCGTAAATGAATACCAACTTATATCTCTAAAAATAAGTTTTATAAAAATTATCAATAATAAATATATTGACCAGTTAAACTTATCAGGAAATAATGATTTCAAATTTTACTGATTTTTTTGTGTGTTAACGGCATTTTCAATTGCCATACAAATCCGCTCAAACGACCAATCTTTTATGATTAATGAAGATTGGTTACCCATAAATCCTAATAGGTCTTTCTGAGCAATCAGCAATTCCATTTTTGAAATCAGCGATTGAAGATTATCACTTTCAAAAATATAACCATTCACACCATTGTGAACCAAATCTTGGGCAGCGCCACATTTATCACTCACCAAAACAGGTTTTGAGGAAGCCATCGCCTCATTAATAGCAAGCCCCCAGGTCTCTCCAGGGCCTTTTGATGGCAATACAAAAACGTCACAACATTTGTAAACATCAGGCATTAGGGTTTGATTTTGAAAATCCATAAAATGTATTCGCCTTTTTATATTGTCTGGTAATTGTTGAACATGATTTTTCAACTGAATTTCAAAAGGGCCGTTCCCAACGAAAAGCAAATCTATATTTTGATTATTAATTTTTGAAAACGATTCTAACAATAAAATTGGATTTTTCTTATTTTCAAATTTGCCGGCAAACAAGAATAAAATATTCGTTTTGGGAATATTCAATTTGTTTCTGAAATCAAATCCTAAAGAATTAGAAAATCTTAAGTTCTCGATGGCATGAGGAACAAACAACAATCTGTTATCTTTCACACCATATTCCATATAATATTTTTTATTTGCCTGCCCCACATAAAATGCTAGGTTAATTTTCGAATAAAGCCACTTTAAAAATATTTTCCTAAACATTTTTTTAAGAAAACTACCATGCTCATCCAAAAGGTTCGAGTCTCCCCAAAAAAATAAAGTTCTTTTGTTGGAAAAGTATCTTATGCACTTCAAATGACTTTGATAACTCCATCCAACAATTAAAATAGCATCAGGATTCCAAGCGTCTACATTATTGATTAGTTTGGGATTTCTAATCCCTTTAAAATGATGAGTCCCAGGATCGTGTGAAATATTTTCTACCATCTCATACTCATACCCTTCTAGTAATGGTATATCCCATTGAATTACTCTTTTGAAACCAGGATCATATTTTTGTTCAAGTACTTTTTCACCCCAAGTGTAAAAAACCCTAATACAGATATTGTTTCTTTCAGCAAGTAATTTGAATACAGGCGAATTGTACTGTATAGGATGTGAAGTTATGATAGCTAACTTTTTCAATAATTTTGTCTTTTTGAAGATTCGATTACCAAGAATCAATATCGCCTCTATATAGTTCCCAATTTTTAGGAATATTTATCACTGAATTACTTCCATATGATTTGGTAATGAAATAAATCTGTTTTTTAGTTGCAATGAATCCTTTTGAATTAATTGCTTTTAAAATATTTGATTCTTTATTTTCAACCAATGCAATAGTTAATACTGTTACACAATAAGATGCTCTAGATGATTTGACTAATTTTTTAAAGGCCGCTCTGATGAAGTTAATATCATTTGTAGTAGTTCTAATTTCCCCTACAATCAACTCATTAAAAAAGCGACTTCTCACATTCATTTTCAAACCAAAAGTTATAGTATTGTTTTCGTCAATATAATTGAAATAAAAATGATTTATTGAATCTCTAAATCCGTTTCGCCATTCAAGAAAAGATTCATCAACATGCAATCGAAAAATATTATCAGATAAGTTGACAGTATTTAATAATGGAAATGAATCAAATTTTTTTTCTAATTTTTTTTTTGAAAAAAGAAATGCAATAGGATTTACCAACTTCAAATACCAGTGCAGATTAAATGGGTTAGTCCATTTATTCCTGATAAAACTTCCAAATGATGCTTCCACTGGAAATCCCATTAAAAAGTCTATATTCAATTCCTTGTTATTTTCATCAAGAAAATTCAATAACTTCTGAAAAATGCCTTTACCACGATAATCAGGATGAACTATTGAATTTCCAGATTGAAAAGAACGGTATATTTTATTGTTCATTTGATATGGCCAGTAAAACAATGTTTGAAATCCGGTAACAATATCTCCATCCATAGAAACAATCCTTATACATTTACCTTTTTGAAAATGGTGATTGTAAAACTTGGAATGAATTTCTATTAATTCTGCCTCTGTTCTGCCATATTCATTACTAAACAATTTAATTACCTGCGACTGCATCCAGTCCTCATATAATTTTATTACCATTTTTTAATCCTATTAATTTTTTGATTCAATAAAAATATTAACTCCCAAAAAAATACTTTAACTGATAATTACTCCATCCTGCAAGCAAATGATCTCTTTTGAGTGAAAAACAATCATGAAAACCAGTATTCATTCCTCTGTTAGTCGTTGCAAAACTTACATACCCAAGTCCTTTTGCAATCGGCTCTGTGATTTCTGGTTTGAAATCAATATTAACTCTTCCCCAAGGACACGCAAAATGTGTACAATTGATTGAAAGTTCTTTTTCAATTGCTTTTTTGGATTCATTCAACTCAAACTTGATTTCATCCTCGCTTAAAATAGACAAATTTGCATGCGACTTTGTATGAGAACCAAACGTGATGCCTGAATTCAGCATTTCACGGCACTGTTTCCAATTCAAATATGTAATGATTTTAGGATTCCCAGGTATATTATCCTTTAGTATTTCAATGTCTGCTTCATCATTTTCGTTTAAATTAATAAAGTCAGTTGGAAGATAAATAATGGCAGGGATTTTCATATTAGAAATAATATCCATCATATTTGTATAACAACAACGATATCCGTCATCAAAACTTAGACAAAAATATCTTCCTCTGATTTTAGATCCTTCATTCAACATTTCAATAACTTCATCAATTGAAATAAAATCACCAAAATTTTTAAGGTAACTCAGTTGTTTTTCAAAACCCTTTCTTTCATCGTCAAAAACATGATGATAATAAGGAAAACGAATCCAATCATTTGTTTTTGAAATGTCTTTCTTGATTGATAACATCCGAATAAAAAAATCTCTAGATATATCCCTCAAACCTTGGCTTAACGAATGTCCAAAAATAAAATCATCATATGTTCTGATCAAATCCATAAACTAAATAGAAATAAGTGAAGCAAATTTTATATCAATTCATTAAATACTTCAAAAGGAATTGCATTTTGCAATTTTTCATTAACAAAAATAACTTCTCTTATGTAAATGGTGTTGGTGTTTCCATAACAATCGAGTAATCTCAAATCTCTTGTGAATGGGAAATAGGCATAGGGCGCAAAACCCGAATCCTGCAATTTTTTATGAATCAATGATTCGTCAAACCCGTAACGTTGACCAGACCCGTTGAGTTCAATAATAATGACTTTTAATTTGGGATCTTTCAATATTTCAGACATTCCATTAAGCACTTCTGTTTCAAAACCTTCTACATCAATTTTAATTAATACTGGACAACCGTAAATACTCACTAAGTTATCTACAGAGTCAACTTGTATCTCTATTGAATCTTCTGAAATTTCATCTTTTGCCATTACATGATTTATGGTATCATGTTGTGAAGTAAATTTCATAACGGAAGCTGCTGAACCTAGGCCCATATTTTTTAACACAACCAACGAATCTAATTTATTCAGCTTTACATTTTCTTTTAAAGAATCAAATGTTGAGGGTATTGGTTCAAATGAAACCACTCTAGCTTTTCTTACACCTGCTGCTAAAATTGAGTAACTTCCAATATTAGCCCCAATATCAAAAAACAAATCGCCCTCTCTTAAAAAATGCAACAAAAATCCCATGTCATAAAATTCATGTAAACCGGTGTAAATATTTCCGGTTGCACCTGTCATGCCTTTACTCACTAGCAACTGTGTCGGCTTTACAAATTCAACTACTTTAGCTTTTGAAAAAATAGATTGTTCAATTTGCCAAAACAAAAAATTTGTATATGCTCTAATTTTATGTTTGCCCGCCAAGGGATGATCATTGATAAAGCTGACTATCTTATTAAACCGATTAATCATTTATTTGGAGATTACTTTTTGTAGTAGTGCAACCAGCGTCTGAGTAACTGCATATGCGCTATACTTCTCAAAGGCTGATTTATCTACAAGAACAGAATTGAATGTATTTTGTAGTTTTCTAAAATCATTGAAGAAATCATTAAAACTATTACCTACGTGTGCTACGCCAGACTTTCCATTAAAATCCAAAACAACTCCAGCTTTTGAATTCCTGATAACTGCTACAGCGCTACTATCCTTATGTAAGACAGCCATGATAAATTTCTCACTCAATACACCTTGATAGGTTTTTGATGGTGTATAATGAGGCTCTGTACTTCCTAAAATAAAAACGGCATCTGCAATATTCAAATGCACAAGTACATCCAAATAAGGAATTCTGTTAGGATATTCAAATATCACTGTATTCCAAATTCCATATTTTTCAGCATATGGTTTTATATTAAAATGTTGAGTATCACTTTTATTACTTCCTGTTCCAATAAAATGGAATTCAACATTTTCAAATGTCTTTACATTATTTTGAATGGATTGAAAAATTGCTTCCAATGGCGCATATGCTTTGGGCAGCATGGCACCGGCATATACAATTTGAAGTTTGTTGTTTTTTTGAAAAAGATAAGGTTTGAGATTTAGTTCTTTTAATTTATCATGGTCAGCTTTTTCTCCACCATAAGGCATGGCTCCAAAAATACAGGTCTCTTTTAATTTTGGATTTCTATCAATAACACCTTGATAATAACCTTCAGCAACCCCTGTAATCAAATCGGCATCTTTCACTGCTTTAGGCTCCAACCATTTTGCCAATTTTGTACTGAACCAATGGCGGGAAAACATTTTATCAGAACCTGGAAAATAATGCACCCAAGGATCTATATAATCGATGCCATATTTAACGCCTGTTTTTTTCTTAAGGTAAGGGCCTAACAATGCCACATAAAAAGATGGAATAGGAATATACACAAAGTCAAAATGTTCTGCCTTTAACAATTCCAATGCACGTTTTCTTAATTGAAAAAAACCACGCAAACCTATATCTCCTATTAATCTTGGCTTGGAAACTTTATAAGCTTTTACCTTTTCTATTCTTAAGTCTTTGGGTAATAATTGATGCAAGTTCCAATCCAAAGATTCTTCATAAAAATCTTCATGTAAGGTGAGTACAACAGGCTCCCAACCAAAAGACTTCAAATGTTGAGCAAACAATCTTGGTCTGTGTACACCCGCCAAATTGGAAGGTGGAAAATGCGGATATATGATTAAAATTTTTTTCAATGAATATTTTTTTTCCAAACCTCTACTATTTTCAAAGACTCATTTTCCCAATTGTTTTTTTGGGCATTTTCAAATCTTATTTTTTTGCTTTTTCTTAATAAAACAATATCTCGAGTTAAATCCATTAAGATACTCTCAAATTTATCTATATTTTGATAACAGACTCCATGTAAACTATTTTTTAATAAAAATTCTTTTTGAGCAGTTGTATCAGTTGCAATTATATATAATCCAGACTGAAAATAAGCCCATATCTTATTTGTTAAACATATATCCCTATTTTTATCAGTTTCAACATCTTCAACGGCTAAACCCACATCAAAATTGGATAGTTTTTCATGCAAAAGTTCCTGTGGTAATATACCGCCATAATGAATTCCATTTTTGCAATCTATAAATTCTTTTTTAAAGTTGTCATTACAATTTCCAAATAATGTCAGGTTCAATTTATCTGAATACCTATCCAAAATTGGAATTAATTTTTCAAGTCCTCGTCCTAAATTTATATTTTGCGAAAACCAAACTATTTGTAATTTTTCATTACTTACTTTTTTAGGCTCAATAAATTCATCCTTAGAAAAAGAATTATTTACAACTAAAGTTGATTGCATATTAAAGTTGTTAATTTGAATTTTGCATTCATTGAAAATAGCATTCGAAGCAAAAGAAACATAATTAAATTTCGGCAATAATGTCTTCATTAATGATAATGTTATTCTCTGCAAGTGTTGATCATTCCCTTCTCCTGGATGATAATCTTCTACATCAAAACCAGATTTGCAGTTAAATTGTTGAGCCGCCTTATAAGCCGGATAAATGGCTCCGGGATTATGCCCAATTACAAAATCAGTATCATTAACTTCTTTCAATGCTTTAACCAACAATTGGCTTCTTCGGGTTATTGCTGTAGCGTGCCAAGATAAAGGCAATGAAATCCATTTACTTATTGTTCGAAAAATCTTTTCTGATACAACACTGAATATCCATGAAAAGAAGGATCTTCTTTCGGCATCGATTTGAATGATTTTTAAGTCTTTAAATTCTTTCAACAAACTATCATTTAATTCATGGCTCCAATTATTAAACCTGAAACAAATAACAGTAGCCGTGATTTTCAAATCTTTAGCCAATCGAATTTCCTTAACCAATCTTGGGTTACTGGCAAGATTCAAGGTGGTGATAAATAGTATCTTCTTTTTATTAGATGCTACTTTATTTTCAAATCTATCATTTCTTTTCAACAGCATCATGATTAGGTCTTATTGCAATATAAGTTATCATATTGTTCTGCAATACAGTCAAAAGTATCAGGTGGCAAGATATTGTTTTGCATGTGTAATAAAAGATCCGGCTGCAGGATAAGTTTAAAAATTTGATCGCGCAAAGATGTGACATCGCGAAATTTAAATAACAAACCGTTAGTTCCGGGTCTGATTTGCTCTCTATTTCCATATACATCACTTGCAATAACCGGAATTCTGGCCTCAAAAGCCTCTTGTATAACTAAAGGACTCATTTCAGAAAATGTGCTGCATAAACAAAGTACATCATGCTTTTGCATTTCAGTAATAACTTCATTTTGCTGAAGCAAACCTCTCCAATGTATATTCTTACATAACTTACTTTTTTCTTTTAAAGCAAATACATAATCCTTCTCTGTTTCTTGACCATAAATATCCAATGAAACCAGCTGAGCATCTAACTGCATGACTGCATCAATTAAAGTGTGTACCCCTTTAAATGAACTGATTCTTCCAAGGAACATCAGTTTTAATACACCATCTTTTGGTTGAGCAATGTTTTTAGTTGATTTTTCAAAAGGTAAAGCTTGCCTTATTAAATGAATTTTGTGTTTGGGAGCGTTATTTTTTATCAATATTTCTCTGTACCAATCTGTAAGGCTTACTAAATAATCACAATTTTGAAATAAGATATCAATTTCAAGTTTCAATCTTTCTATTTGCTGAACACCTGACAAAGCAGTTCCCAAACGATTGTTCCATGAAATGGGTTCTACATTAAATTTTTTAAAAAACAGAGATGCCCCTGCAAATAAAAATGACATTTTACCTACCCCCTTATCATGCAGGCTACAAACTGCACATCTAAAACCCCTAATCAAACCATCACAAAGTGTTTGACCCTTATAAACTAAAGTACCTGTTTCACAAGTATAGTTTGCCAGGTGAAAAGTCATCATTACTTTAGCCCCCATTTTTTTCGCAGATTGTACATGACGAATCCCAATTCCACTTCCATGAACAAATTCATGAAAATGCACTATTTCGGGCTTCTCATTTTGAAGAATATCCTGGAAAAATCTTAGACCGATTGGTGCCTTTTTACCCTGAATGATCTCTCGTGTCTCTCCGCTATTTTCGGGATATCTGATTACGCGAATGCCATCATATTCATATTCATCCGATTCCTCATTACCAAAATTCGGAACGACTACAACTACAGTCCATCCAAGCTTTTGTAAAGAACGACTAAGGGCCCAAGTATACACTTCTGTTCCTGCTGTTTGATATGGCAAGAAATGATTTAAAACTTGTATTACTTTTTTAGTCATTGTTTACTGAAAAAGTAATTTGGATGTAAGGAAATTTCAGTATCCTGGAGAAATCCCGCTTTCTCTAGTATTTTGAAAATAATATTTGTTTTTTCTTTCCCAATCAATTGAGGATGTAATTCAAACTGAATTTTTTTGATTGATTGGAAATCTATAATACGGAAAATATCATATTCGGCTCCTTCTATGTCCATTATTAGGTAGGTGGGCTTTAGCTTGTGTATTACATTATTGATTGAAACTTGTTCTATTAATTTCTCATGCCCAGTATCTTTAAATATGGAAGATGCAAGTTTGCTGATATCATTTACAAAAAATTTTATAACTCCATTGGTCTCTCCTAAAATTTGGTTGAACATAACCGGTTGCACCTTATTTTTATTAAATACCTTTTGTGCGATTACAACATTGTCTGGATTCGCCTCGTATGTATATATTTGATTATTACCATTTTTCAATGCACAATAAGTTGATAAAAAACCCAAGCCAGTTCCAATTTCTAACACAATATCAGCGGACGACAATCTTTTCTTCAATATTGATATTTCACCAATCTCATAAGTGCCATTAACTATCCAACGCAAAGTGTCATATCCAATCTCATCCCAAATAGGAAGCCATATACCTTCTACTTTTTTCCATTCGATTCCTGCTTTCTGCATATTGCGCAGGTAATAATTCACCTTGTGGAAGGTAATTCGAGCGGTTAATGCGTGATAGATTTTACTTAACATACATGGGAGTTATTTAGGTTTAAAATTAAAATCGTTGTAGAGTGGAAATGAACAGTCGGTCACAGGCGAATAATCAGATGAAAAGGTTTTAAACAAGTTTTTAAAATCTGTCCATTGCAATCCAGATTTGTGAAATAATCTGAGAAATTCAAGCAATTTTCCCTTTTTTAATGTATGCCCTATCAATCGTCGCAAAAAAGAGCCTTTCACTTTTTTTATAAGTTCTTCACGATGAGATAGAGGTACATCATGCAAGATCTCTAAATCAATTTTAAAAGATTCTATAAACCCTTTATGATTCATACTAACCATCTTACTAGCTTGAAAAGTTGAATGCCGCCAGAAAACAAAACCCATAGGAACAAACAACACTGGATATGTACTACCCATCCGTTTTTTGATGTAGGTGTCACCTGTAGAGAATCTGGTGGGTAATCCTCCTGAAGATCTCAAATCTTGAACTTTGAAAATTGTTTCGGAAAAACCAATGTTTGCAAAAGGTCGAGTTGTTTCATAAACCAAACGCATCAACATCTCGGGGTATAAGAGAAAGGGCATGACTGCGAAATCAACATGAAATGGGGATACTCCCCATATCATTCCCGCTTGAGGAAATGCCTCTATATATTCACTCAAATTACGCAAAGCATGTATATACAAAATGTCATCTCCGTCGACAAACAAAAGATATTTTCCTCTGGCGGCCTCCAATGCCTTATTTCGATTAAAATATTCGCCGATGTTATTCTCATTACGAAAATTGCGAATCTGAGGATGATCATACTTGCATATAATCTCCCAGCTTTTATCTGTTGAACAGTCATCAGCGATAATATATTCATAATCACGGAAGCTGGAAGACAATACGCTTTCAATAGCCTGAGCAATCCATTTTTCTGAATTATAAGATACTGTAACAATCGTAAAAAGAGGTTTACTTACCATATTTAATTTTTTAATATTTGAAGCAGTGACAGACTATTAGTAAACTCTTCGGCTGTTTTTTTTGCATTTTTTATGATTTTCTCACGCAAAGCGGGTTGATTTGCAACTATTTGAATTTTTGCTGCCAAATCAATTGCATTTCCAGGTTCAAATAAATAACCATTTTGTAAATGTGTAATTATTTCAGATGTACCACAACTATTTGCCCCAACTACAGGAATCCCGGCTTTCATTGCCTCCAAAGTAACTCTTCCAAAAGCTTCGCAATAAGAGGTCATGAGCATCACATGATGGCGGCTGAACGCTAATGCAGCTGATTGATATGGTTCAAATTTGATAGCATCTGTCAACTGCTTCGATTCTATTGATTTTTTCAGCTCGTTTAGAAATAACTTATCTTCGTTATTACCAATAATTGATAAACTAACTCGTACCCCTGCCCCAATTAAATTCACTATTGCTTCAACTGCAACAAGATGACCTTTAGAGGCTCGAATCTGTCCTAATAAAAGTAATTTGAAAGGTTTTCCATCCTGCCAAACCACTTCTGACGGTATCGGTTTAATCAATACTGGATTACGTATAATTTTTACACTATGATTTCCAGTAAGATTGACGTATCTCTTTTGCAGATGAAGAGAATTGGTCAGAATGCAATAACTTGTAAAACGCATAAATCGATAACTGAATTTACCAAAGGGCATCCGAAAGCCGAAATCTTCTTTACCCATTTCATGCACATACCAGAGGTGGCGGGCTTTTAAAAATAAACCTGCCCAAGCACCTATATTAATTACAGAAGTGTTGCTGAAAATAATCGAAGCTTTTTTTTTTCTTACAAGTTTTATCAGTTGAAAGACTGCTATGCTGTTACGAATTTGCCGCCGAATGAAACGACGATCGAAGAATGGCTGTCCAATAGCCCTTATCCAACCATAAAATGGAATTACATAAACTTCGTGTCCTGCCTCGCGGGCGGCAATTGCCATGGAACCTTCTGCGGGTACAACAAGCCACTGCTGCCCCCCATTTTCATAAACAATCTGCATCCATTCAAGCAAACAAAGATTTGCTCCGCTAATATTGCATTCGTGAGACAGCCATATGGTGGGTTTTAGTGGCAATTATTACATTTTTTTATGCAGCCAGAATGAGCGGATCGCCCCAAGAGTTTGCCTGCTAAAGCTAACTTTCGAATACTTCAAAAGATTTGCCATGACTAATAAAAGTTTAACTGGAAAACTTTGTTTACTATGAGACAATTCTTTTAAAAGTTTGGTCCAATCTTCTTTCTGCATTTTATATTGACAATGAGGATGTAATGAAGAAAATTGAGGAATTGTGAAAATTTTACGTATTATCAAAGCTTCCTCTTTCTGAAATTTTTCCTGTACGGTACAAGTCTTCGAATCAGAATGCAATCTGAAATGGACCAAAAGATTGGGGATTTCTTTTACAACAGGAAATAAATTGAGATATCGAATGTATAAATCCCAATCGAAGCTGTAATGAAAAGTGGGATCAATCGATCCGCAGGCTAAGACATGTTTTCTGCGCAACCACACACCGGGCTGCACAAACTGAACTCCTGGATACCATCGCATCAATCCGGGTGCACTAAGTTTTTGATTCTGTATGAAACTTTGTTCCGAATTATTGAAAGTACGTACCATCCCAGCCACCATTCCTGTTTGCTCAGATGAGAATGCTTCAGCAATTTTGAACAGTGCACCAGGTTCTAAATAATCATCACTGTTCAGCCAATTAAAAATATCCCCAGTACAATATTGCATCCCTTTGATTATAGCATCAGACTGTCCCTTGTCAAGTTTCGATTCCCAGTACTTAATTTGATCGGAATATTTACGAATAATAGATATTGATTGATCTTTACTTCCTCCATCTATTATAATATACTCTAAGTTGGGATAACCTTGATCCAGAACACTTCGAATAGTTTCTTCCAGAAAATGTCCCTGGTTAAAGCTTGGTGTTACGATAGAAATTTTAGGATAATGCATATCTGAATAATTTAAATATTTTGACGATTACGACAGATTTTTACAGCTTCTTCAAAACTGATTTTTGGGAAGACCTGTAGTTTTCCACCAATCGTTGCATCCAGTACCTGACGATTGCTAGCATGGAACTGATGGCGGGCCAAGGCATAGGAGGCTTCATTGCCTTCCAAATCCGGCAGATGCCAATTTAAATTTTTAAAATAATCGGGATGAAAATGATTCTGATCGACTCCTTCTAGTTTTTCCACATCGTTGGCCTTGCTAACATTTTTCCAGCTGTGGTCAACTCCAACCAAAAACACTCTGTCAAAACCCATATAATATGCTATTTGTAAAGCCACATAAGTTACAGTATAACCTTCACTTATTGGGAAGCTTAAATTTTTATAAAATGACCAAGGCGCATCTGTGTACAAGTATTCTATATGATCAGCATTCAATGGATTCATTCCACAATTAAGGATACCGTTTAGGGAAAGAAATGATGTGCATCCCATTATGTTTTCAGCTAAAAGTGGCAAAATTTGTTCGAGTACAATATCATCAACACAGACATGATAAGAAAATTCTATAGGTGCAAGTTCACGAATCAGGTGGGCCTTATTCAAAGCAAAGCAATGCTTATTTTTCAACTTCATTAAATCTGTTTTTTTAAGAGACGGGCCATTGGCTATGATAAAACAATCTTCACCAACATGACGATTGTAATATTGCTGCAAGCGTCGTCCGTAGCGGCTTCTCCAATGGAAGTAAGTTTTTTTGTGACCATAAGCATTTAGCACACTATAAACTTCCTTTAAGTATTCTGTAAAAGCTCCCATCAGCAGAAAGATTGAATATAATTTCCCTTGTCGCATTGTTCTTCGAGGTTAATATTATTATAGCCGTAAAACTCCAAACCACAGGAATTGGCCGCCTGCAAATCATTTATGGTATCTCCGATATACACTGTTCCTTTGATTGGGTATTTATAAGTTTTCATCACTTTCTCAATTAGGCTAGATTTTGTTTCTGGAGATCCATGAATGGAAAGAAAAAAATGATCAATATCTAGTTGGCGACAAATCCATTTTAATTCATCTTCATCAGAAGCTGAAATGATATGCATACGTATTATTCTGAAGTTTTCTTTGATGAATTGTAAGCTATCTCGAATCAATAGGTTGGGATTTGTCAGTTGTTGTCTCATGATAACTGAAAATGATGCGGAAAGTTCTTCTATTCGCTCTTCACTTACCGTTTGATGCAAGATTTTTTCATAAAAATATCTGAATTTCGCATATCGCGAAATCCCCCCATTTTCTCGATGATATTTCATCAACTGCAGCACAGCTTCTTCGGGATAACCCCTTAGTACATATTCAAACCCTCTGTCTCGTATTGACATCGAATGAAGGATGACGCCGTCAAAATCCCAAAGAATCACCTTTTGCTCCGTAAAACTTTTCATATAATGCTTCTGCTATTAAAAAATCTTCTTCCCAATCTATATCAATCGAACGCAGTTTGGACATTGGATAATACCATGGCCTTTTTCCAATTCGATTCCCATGTTGTAAATAAATTTCACGAGGTGCGAGAAATGCCACATGATTGATTTCATAAATCTCTTGCAAATCTTGTGTTCGGGGCCATTGCATGCTTTTATCAACACTATTTATAAAATGACCTGTGAAAGGTTGTATGAAAAAATTTTTCACTGGCAAAACTGTTACCAATGAATCATAACCTTCTAATTTTTGATTACTGAAAGTTTGTACAATTAAATCATAATCTTTTGCAATAGCCATAGGTGTTGTAACATGTCCCCAGAGTATATCTTCTGCAGTGCAAATTTCACCTGCATAATATATGAGATCTTTCAATGGAGTGGTATCGAGGCAAAGTTGGTCAGGCCTTCGGATAATCCGGAATAATGGATTGCTACCTACCAAATCAGCTGCAATCCGCAAACAGTTTTCGTCATTGGTTGACACAATAATCTCGTCAAATTGGGTTGAATCAATAAGCTGGCGTAATTTCAATTCAAAAATCCCACCAGGATATTCTGCAAATGAACGAGTATTTTTGTCGTTTATTCGTTGACTGCCTTTGCGGGTTGGTAAGAAGAATGATGTAGACAATTTTATTGTATTTTTGAAAAAACAGGTTCTATCAATAGGTTTTTGTAATTTGTATTGGTTAATGATTTCAATTGAATACCTGTATATTTCTTGAAATCTGCAAAAATCAGGTCATTCTCATCATAAAGTGATTTTTCTATCTGTGAAATTACTCCTTCTTGATAACCATCATAGCCAACTAATTCTACTTCTATTGCTCCCAACTGTATTGCTGTTTGAAGTGCCAATACTGTATGCGAATCATTTATCAGTTTTGTGAAAATAATATCTGGCAATTCATAAGACCTGTTTTTTACTGCAGTAGGAACATATGTGCCCATTTTTCGTGGATAAGGAGGCAATATGCATTGACCTATGAAATCATTAAGTTCTTGATTGAAAACATTTTCAAGACGATGGCCTTCATTACCTACCAAACAGAAGAATGCGGATTGAAATGCACTATGATAAAATCCGGCATTTTTTGAACTGGCGTGAATCAAACAGATATCTTTTCTCAGGCCCAAATATTCCAAAACAGACGAAGCATGTAGAGATGCATTTGGTCCACCTCCTACTATAACTGCTTTGCGGAACTGTTGCTGAGGAGAAAAAGTTTGAAGCTGCTGATTATCGGCTATTGCATTCTTTTTATTTTGCAAAGTTCGGATGATGCTATTAAAGGAGTAGTATCGCTTAGTCACCCATTCCATAACATCTTTCTGTGGCAAACTGTTAACCCCAGAAAACATATAAGGAAGGCTAGTACCCCAGCCGTATTTCTTTTGCAATTCACTGAACTGGTAGACGACAGCACCAAGTACATTAAAATCAACATCCAGATTCTTCTGGTGATTGAGAACAGTTAAGAGTAATTCTGTTTTGAGATTACCAGCTCCCCTGCCCATTCCAGTAAATGTTGAATCGATTAGAATAGCACCATGTTCAATAGCTGTGAGGGTATTAACTAGAGCTAGTTCGAGGTTATTATGTCCGTGAAAACCAATCGGAATATTTGTGTTCTGTTTTAGAATTGACATAGTTTCCGCTATATCCTTTGGAAAAACACCTCCATAACTATCGACCATATAAATGTAATCCACAACTCCGTTTGCTTCCTGTAATTGTTTGTATACCTTAGAATCATTCTTCCAGTTGGTCATATACATCATATTGAATCCAACTTCAAAACCCATGGATTTGATTGTCAATGCAAGTGAAATGGCTTTTTGTAATTGAGTAGGATCAAATGCGATGCGAACCATGGTAATCAATCTTTTACATAACCCCAATAATGACTCTAAGTCAGACTCTCTTGTGTCTTTCAGATTGATCATGATTACCATTTTTTTACTAGTAATTGATTGAATCCGTTCAAGTTCAAAAACAGGCGAGTAAAAATATTTTCCATGATATGACGACTGAAGTATTGAACGATAACCTATTTCGAAATAATCCACAGGCAAGCGCTCAACTGCCTCCAAATATGAATTTATAAGACTTTGAGAGAAATCCCATTCGTTATAATAACCGCCATCTCGGATGGTGCAATCCAGAATTTTTATATTCATAAGTAATCAAAAAGTAAGTTATACAATAAATTCAATATTTGTTTTTTAGAACCTTAAAGATTTAACAAGGTACCCTTTCAACCTTGAGATTAATGAAGGTTTATTTATTGGAATGACAGGTGGAAAATGAAGATTGATTCCGTTTTCAGTATAAAACCTATTTAATTCCGGCTTCAATATATTTTCCACATAATGTTTAGCATCCCAGGATTCATTTCCAAAAACAACATTAGTACCAGTTCGGCGATATCCCCCAAGTACTTGGGTCAGCGCGCCAGTTTGTCCATAGCAAATAACAGTACGAGTAAGAAAAGCTTCTCCATTGTTATGAAAATTTAAAGGAATGGGAAGCACCCTTCGTATCGATTTTAAACAAAAACTAAGCCCGGTAGTGGCTACGAAAAGAGGAATTTCTCCTGTTGTTATTGCAAATTGTAGAATGTCGCCAGTTAGTAACCATGGACGATAACGCTCCTTAGTAGGTGTGAACTGATCTATTATCTGCAACGGATGTTGCAACATGACAGTATCGGGGTTATCACGAAAATATATATCAACAGCCCTTAATTTCCCTGCATACCAGCAATCATCACTGTCAATCAAACAGAGAATCTCACCTGAAGCAAGTGCAAAAGCTTTATTATAACTGGCAGCCATACCCTGGTTTACATCATGTACAAGCAACCGGCATTTGTCACCTAGTAAGTTTGCAAATCTCTGTAATATTACAAGTGAACCATCGGTACTGCAATCATCAATTAAAATCAATTCATAATCATCAAATTCTTGCAACAAGATGCTTTTCAAACACTCCTCCAAATAAGGTGCTTTGTTGAAATTAGTACAAACTATGCTAAATCTCATAAATTAAAATTAAATTAAGCAGAATACTCAGGTTTGAAAAAAAAATCAACATTGATGGACTCAAGATGAAAATACCCGTTTTTTTTCATTTGTTGGTAAATTATTGGGCGAACATCGTATTCATCATGAATTTCTATTACGATATTTTTCACTATCCCCTGCATAACATGACAGAAATTTTCACTTTCAAACAAAAAACGTTCAGCTCCTTCAATGTCCATTTTCAAAAGATCAATTGGCTGTTTGCCCATCCTTTCCCACACATCTTCCAAGGTGACTCCATCAACAACATCTAAGGAATTTAAATTAACTGAAGATAACGGCTGAACTGATACTGACCAATGTTTCCCGTCTCTGAAATTATTATGCATTTCAAGACTATCTTTATGCACCCATAATGCGTTTGAGAAAATCTCAACTTGTTGTATTTGATTCAGATTCATGTTAAATTGTAATTGTACTAAATTCTCTCCATTGGGCTCAATAACAGCTATTTTTGCATTCGGGAAATACGCATGAAACAAGATAGTTGTAAAACCCACATTTGCCCCTGCGTCTATTATTAAAGAAGGTTGTTTTTTTTGCTGTGAAAAGTGTTTTATTGCAATTTCATATTCATCTTGCAATATAACGGTTTCAAAAACATTTATATCGCTTGTAAATTCTCGAATCCCAAAGCAGAATTTTTTTCCTTGAATCGAATAGTTGGCAATCAAAATACCCCTACGAAACCTTACCAACTCAACGTTAGATTCTATTATACGTACATATTGATTGCATAGTTGAAATAAGGGTTTAAGTGCAAGTAATTTTGAAATTCTCAACTTATTCAATAAAATCCCAATAATCAAATAAACCCTGTTGTAATATGAGAACAGTGATATCGCTTTTCTTAAACTATGCTTCATTGAAATTATTAATTGTCTATTTTTTTTCTACTGCGTATTTTTATTGCTGGTACACCAGCCATGATGGAATAAGGCTGCACCGACTTGGTAACAACCGCCCCTGCAGCAATAATTGATCCGCGTCCAATTCTCACACCATTTAGCACTTTAACTCCTGCACCTAGCCAAACGTCATCTTCAATAACAATCCCATTGCTATCTAATCCCTGCATCCGAATTGGGATTTCAGGAGTACTGAAAATATGATTAGCAGGAATAATCACACAATGAGCGGCAATCAGAACATTATTACCAATTATCGTTCCTGATCCATGACCATATATCACTGTATATGGATTAATGTTGCAGTTATCTCCTATTCGTATACTTCCTCCATAAGTCATTAAAGATACACCTTGCAATAATTCAGTATAGTCTCCAATCACTATAACACCTTTCGTATCTGTATCCAAAATTGCTGTATCATGTAAAAAATAATTTTTACCTAGGCTGATTCTTTTTGCAGCTAAATTTTTTATAAGTTTCTTAGATGAATAATCTAATATTATATGTCTAACTTTTTTTTGAAGTCTTCTTAACATACTATTGAATTTGCCAATTACATTTTACCATTACATTTCCTATTTCAGTACCATTGAAAATTGAAAACTCAGAATAAAGGTCTTGAATTTCAAAAGAACAAGCATCTGTAACATAATCAAAGTTGTTTAGTCGGGGGACGAACAATGCCACATCTAAATAATAAATACCTGCGAGTAAAACTCTTGCTGGTATAGTTACTTTCAATGTAGTAAATTGTTCATTTGACTGTTTAAATGACAACTCCATTGTATCTGTAAAAATTTTCTGATGCCATTTATCTAAAACAGCTATCCCTACATTAGTTTTTGATACCTGATAGGGATGATGAATTTTTATTTCAACTTGTATCGTATTATCGAAAGAAAAAGCTTTAAATTTATTCTCATTATCAAGCAGAATCTTAACTTGAGAAATATGATTTTTTGATTGATTTTGATTTGCAATGTACTCTAATGAGTTAATCACCCCTTCTTTCATATAGCTATTTACTGCATCATTGATATCTCCATCAAATAAAAATTGTCCGTTGTTTAAAATTAAACCTCGATTACAAAGTTTTGCTACAGCTGCCATGTTGTGACTAACAAACAAAACTGTTCTCCCCTCTTTGTCGCTAACTTGTTTCATTTTTCCCAAACATTTTTTTTGAAACTCCGCATCTCCTACTGCAAGTACTTCGTCAACAATAAGTATTTCAGGTTCAAGATGCGCTGCAACGGCAAAGGCTAAACGAACATACATTCCGCTGCTGTATCTTTTCACTGGTGTATCAATATATCGCTCAACTCCCGCAAAATCAACAATTTCATCGAATTTCTTTTGAATTTCTTTTTTCCTCATACCAAGAATGGCTCCATTCAAATAAATATTATCTCTTCCGCTAAGTTCAGGGTGAAAACCGGTACCTACTTCTAATAAAGAAGCCACTCTTCCTTTGATTTTTATCTTACCTGTTGTTGGGGCTGTTGTACGACTTAATATTTTGAGCAAAGTACTTTTTCCTGCTCCATTTCTCCCAATAATACCCACAACATCTCCTTGTTTTATTTCAAAGTTGATATTCTTTAAAGCCCATACATAATCATTGTCTGCTTTTTTTGTTCTGTCATTCGCTTCACCTAATTTCAAGTAAGGATCTTCTTTTCCTTTCAGCTTATGCCATATCCTATTGATATCATGAAATAATGATCCAGTGCTTACCTGCCCCAACCTATACTGTTTTGAAATATTACTAACCTTTATTATTATTGACATAATATTTTTAATGAATTAAAAGTGAATATTTATTACACAGTATCCATGAAATTCCTCTCCACCTTACTGAACATAAATAATCCTAAAATAAGCAAAGAAATTGTTACTATCACACTATAAATCAAATTATGTAATTGAAAGTTGCCACTATTAAACAATGAATGGCGAAATCCTTCTAAAATTGGTGAAAGCGGATTCCATTCAATCCATGAAGCATAAGATTTATTTTTTAAAAATGATAATGGATAGGCAACTGGTGTCGCGTACATTAATAGTTGAACGGCGAATCCGATGAGTACAGTGAAATCGCGATACTTGGTAGTAAGTGATGAAATAATGATGCCTAGTCCAAGTCCTAATAAAGCCATCAATAAAACAAGAACAGGAATTAATAGCATATTGTATGTCAATGCAAAGCCATTGCCTTTAAAAGCATACCAAAACATAAGAGCAACAAGCAATAAAAACTGTATTCCAAATTTTATCATATTGCTGATTACTGTGCTTATTGGAATAACCAATCTTGGGAAATATACTTTTCCAAAAATCCCGGCATTCGCAACAAATGTGGCTGAAGTTGAGGTAAGGCAGGAGCTGAAATAATTCCAAATCGTGATTCCACTCATAAAAAAAAGTGCGGGCGTAATACCATCAGTTGGGATGTTGGCAATCTTTCCGAAAATCAATAAAAAAACGATAGTGGTAAAAACGGGCTGAATTACATGCCATACTGGCCCCAGGATAGTTTGTTTATACTGTGCCACAAAATCTCTTTTTACAAATAACATGATCAAATCCCTGTATTTCCATACTTCAGATAAATTCAACTGAAATAATTTCTCCCGGGGTTCAATAACCAAATCCCATTGGTCTTCTTGTTCGTTTATTTCTGCTGTTTTGTTATTCATATTATGTTAGTGAAATGCGTTGCAAATATATTTTCAAAATTGCGTTTGTACGATTCATAGCTAAAATTAGTCAATAATAAGTTTCTGTTAGGTCTGTTCGACGAAGGATTTTTCAATACTTGAACAATAGCCAACTCTATTGCTTTGACATCTTCAGGATCTACTAAAATACCCAATTTACCTTCAGCCAAAGCATCCACAGAACCATCTTTGTTTCCTGCAATAACAGGCAAACCATAATACATCGCTTCAATGAAAACAATACCAAAACCTTCTTTCATGCTCGGCATTATATAAACGTCAGCAAATGAAAAATGGGCCACTAATTCTTCATCAGGGATAAATCCCGCTAAAATCAAGGAGTCACTTAATTCTAATTTTTTAGCCAATTCATTGATATAAGTTTTCTCTTTTTCATCATAGCTTCCAGCGATAAGATATTTTATTTTAGGATGGTGTTTTTTTACGTTAACCATTGCTTGCAATACTTTATCATATCCTTTATATCGCTCTTTAGATGACAACCTTGTTAATGTAAATAATATTTTATCCTCTGGCTTATAGCCATAGCGGTGTCGTAAATCTGTTTTGCCTATAAACTCTTTACCGAGTGGCATAAAGGGATCCAGACAATTATTCAAAACGAAAGATTTCTCAGCACTTATATGATGAACCTTCCGGATTTTTTGTGATGTAAATCGGCTAACTGAAATAATGGCATCACAACATTTAATCATCATGCTTTTTTGCTTGGGTAATTTCCCCCAGATTTCAATGCCATGAGCAAATAGTATTATTTTTTTTTGAGGATATAACAATTTAATCAACCAGCCGATTAAAAGTAAATTGATATGGCTTAACACAATTACATCATACTTTGATGCTGCCCTAACCGAAGAAAAAATGAAGTCGATTTTTTTTGTTTTAAATCCTTTAAATATTTCTGAAGGGAAGTATTGATTTTCATCTGCATCATGCTGACAATCGTACATAGAATGAACATGCACTTTGGTATTGTTAACCACAGACCATTCATGAAAAACCTTTCCTGCTACCCTGCATACTTTTTCGATTCCGCCTGTAGCAGAAAAAACCTTAAGGGTAAGAAATAAAATGTTTTTGTTTTTCAAGATTGAAAATATGCTTTGCTAACTTTTGTTACGATGATTAAGCAATAATAAAAGCATCAATTGGGACCAATGAAGTTTGCCATTCATGAATTTATCATAGATATTCTTTGACTGCTTATTTCCATTCAACATAGTTTCTTTTACAAAATTGCTATCCGTAAGCCATTGTGCAAAAGGAAAACTGAATCCCATTTTTGGACGATTCCAAATTTCCTGAGGGATGTCATCTATAAATGTATCAATAAGAAATTGCTTGGGTAATTTCCCTGCATATTTAATTTCGCTGCTTATTCTGTTGGCAGTTCTGATATTGTTATCATCAAGAAATGGCACTCTGATTTCTACGCCATGGTTCATGCTCATCACATCCGAATCTCTGAGCAATTGATTTTGCATGTACATGTTAAACTCCATCCATCCTGCCATATTTTTATCGTCGATGCCTTCTGTATCTATGATTGAAGGCATTTCTTCTAAAATAGTCCAAACATCCTTTTCATAAGTATCTAAATAGTTGGCAATGTCAACCGGAGTAAAATGACCGCGTAAAAAGAGATAAATACCTTTTATGCCATCAAGCTTCAAATACGACAATCGGCTTAATCTTTTCGACGAACTATTTTTAGAAATAGTTTTTATAAAATCAGGCAGCTGTTGCAATAATTTAGCCTTATTAAACCTTGAGAAAGATGGATATCCACCATATAATTCATCTCCACCGACACCTGAAAGAACGGCTTTTAAGCCATTTTCGGCAGCAAATTTAGAAATGAACCAAGTATTAATGCCGTCACAACTAGGCAAGTCCATAGCTGCGAATATTTGAGGTAAAGCAGCCTCAAAAGACTGTTGATCCAATAACAATTGATGATGATTGCATTGGAGATGCTGAATTAATATATCCTGATATTTTTTTTCAGAATACGCTTCTTCATTAAAATAAATCGATAAAGTATTTAGTTTTTCTTTTTGATATTTCGAAGCCAGACTAGCTATGATGCTGGAATCAATTCCACCACTCAAAAACACACCAATGGGTGCATCTGCTAGCAATTGTCTTTCAACAGATGCAGATAAAACGTCTTTGGTCTTGATTTTAGCAGTTTCTACATCCCCGATGCTGCTACTATAACTGAAATGGCTAAACGATTGATAGTGAAATTTTCGATTTTGAAAATTGTATTTGAGAAAAAAGCCTTTGGG
>CALPIT020000001.1 GCA_943323705.2 Streptomyces griseus | reverse complement strand
TATACGGATATAGATTCTATAAAAATCAAAGTGAAGCAGGATGAAAATTGGAAATACGATTTCATTGTTTTATTGAACGGCAAAGATTCAGCATACACTCAAGTGCAATTCAAGCCTTCTTATTTATCAATTTTAAAAACGGCCAAAAGTTATAATAATTCAACCAACACCAGTATTCCAAAATTTGAATACCAGCCAATGGATAACCCAAGTCTAGTTAAAATCAGACAGGAATTAAAATTGGATTCAATTGCTGGAACTGGGAATGAGGTTTCGAAAATTATTAACTTGTTGCATTGGATTCATTATTTAATTCCCCATGATGGAATGCATGATAATCCTGAAATTAGAAATGCATTGAACATGATTTCGGTATGTAAAAAAGAGGGCAGGGGATTAAATTGTCGCGGACTCGCAACGGTGTTGAATGAATGTTATTTGTCAATGGGAATAAAATCGCGGTTTGTAACTTGTTTGCCTAAAGATACCACGGATCCAGATTGTCATGTAATCAATATGGTTTACAGCAATGATTTAAATAAATGGATTTGGATTGACCCAACTATGGATGCATATGTGATGAATGAAAAAGGTGAATTATTGGGTATAGAAGAGGTGCGCGAAAGATTGATTAATGGCAAGACTCTTTTACTTAATCCTGATGCAAATTGGAATAGACAGACATCACAGACAAAACAATTTTACTTAGAAACTTATATGGCCAAGAATTTATACCGACTAGAATGTCCATTGATAAGTGAGTATGATACAGAAACCAGGAAGGATGGTAAAGTTGTTAAATATGTACAGCTCTTATCAATAGATGATCAAAATAATAGTATTGAAGATTCAAAATCTAAACTTAATAATGTAGTTTTTTATAAAACAAATGATTCGTCATTTTTTTGGCAAAGGCCTTAAGATTTATTTTATATTCTTATATCTCATTTTAGCTAGGCTATGAAAACTTTACTGGTAAGGGTTTTATAGTTTTGCATCGGGAAATAAGTGAAAAAAAATCACTTAAAAAACAGCTAATATCTTTTTATAGATTTGCTAACAAATTCTATTCTGATGTTACGAAACTTTTAGTTGATTATTTAAGAGATAAATACAATATTTCTGAAGCGAATTTCAATGAGTGTTTGATAGTAAAATTTGTCTCCAGTTAATTAATGCCAAATCAATATATTGAACCAACAGCGTTTGACAGAAATTCTTAAATTTGAAGTTCAGTGCTAAAATGCTATTCCTGCGTGTATTCGAAAACTTTTAGCCACAACCTGATAAAACAATAATGAATCAAACAATTTACAAGGATGAAGAAAAAAATGCCATTCGGTTTTCGAAAATCACGAAAATTGATGGCGAAATGCCTTTTACCGGTCTGGGAATAAAGTATGTTGCATCGGGCGAAGAAACATATTATGCAAATGAAAAAAAATTTACTGTTAAAGAAGGCGAATACATCATCGGTAATGACTTTACTTCATCGATTGTTGAAATCAATCAAAAGCAACCCGTGCAAGGACTTTGTATAGATATTTCAACCGAGATCATTTCTGAAGTAGCCCTTTACTATGATATTAATGGTTCCGATCTAAAAGAATTTTTACTTTCTGATCAATTTTTTGTGAATCGATATAATGTAAAAAATACAAGCTTAGGTTATTCATTAATTGAGCTCAATAACAAGATTAAATATCAGAACTATCATAATGATATTTTAAGAGATGAACTTTTTTATTCATTGGCAGAATCTATAATCACCGATCAGCGATTTATTTTTGACCATTTAAGTAAAATGAGTTTTAAAAAAGGCATCACAAATGAAGATGTATTCAGAGCAATCCTTTCTGCCAAAACATTTATTGATGACCATGTTATGGAGAATCTTTCTCTAGATAAAATTTCACTTCAAGTTGGTATTTCTAAATATCACTTTATTCGTGTTTTCAAAAATACCTTCGGTATTTCACCATACCAATATCAAAAACGCAAACGACTCGAGTTGGCTAAAATTGATTTGATAAATGGCAATGATATTTCTTATACGGCAATTCGATTTGGCTTTCCTGATGTTCATTCATTTTCAAAAGCTTTTAAACAGCAATTAGGTAAAACTCCCGGCTCAATAAGAAAAAGCAATTTTTGACAAAGAAGGCTTAGGCAAACTTTGTTTCTTTGAAGAAAAAATGCTTATGCGTGCAATTATTTTACTTTTTTTACTTGCCATTATATCCATTAATACTCATGCTCAGCTTCAGCGTAAAGTTCAATTTGGTGCTCGAGTGGAATATGTTACCGAGAACGGAACAACAGGCTGTAAAGTAAAACAAGTTGCAAGAGGAACAAGTATAGCGCTTAAATTACAGGAAAACGATTTAATCCTAAAAATTGGTAATGCTACGTTTGAATCTACAGACGAATTCATAAATCAATTCTTAAAATATACTCCGAATCAAGAAGTGCAACTGACCATTCTACGCGACAAAAAGAATCTTGTATTAAAAGCGAAAGCGATTGCTCGTCCATTTGAAACAGATGATAATGCTACTGTAATTTATGATGCTGCTAATTATAAAGGGGGGCAATTGCGTATCATCATTAATAAACCTTTTAAAGATAACAAGATGCCTGCGATGCTTTTTATTCCGGGCTATACTTGCAGTAGCATCGATGATTTGCCAAACAATCATCCTTACAAACGAATTGTGGATGCATATGTAGATGCAGGTTATGTTACATTACGCATCGAGAAAAGTGGATTGGGCGATAGCCAAAATACACCACCATGCGAGTCTTGTGATTTGATGGATGAGATTGAAAATTTTGAGGCAGGATTAAAAAAGTTGAAGTCACTCCCATATGTAGATACCAATCAAATCATCATTGTTGGCCACTCAATGGGCGGAATTGTTGCGCCGGCAATCACTGCCAGACATCATGTTGCGGGTGTTGTGGTATATGGAACAACAGCTAAATCTTGGTTTGAATATCAAATCGAAATGTACCGCATACAAAATGCATTGGCCGGAATGAACCCGATTGAAGTAGAACAATCTGTGGTTGCTCAATACGATTTAAATTATCGATATTTTGTAAAAAAAGAGCAGCTAGAAGATATTGCTAAAGACGCTAAAGCAGACAGCATTTTACGCACCAGCTGGGAGTATGATGGCAAAGGGAAAATTTATTCCAGAAATGCTGAATATTGGCGACAGATTCAGGATTATCCTCACTTAGAAAACTGGAAAAATACCACCGCTAAAGTATTGGTACAATTTGGAGAATCTGATTTCCAGGCATTTTCTAAAGCCGATCATCAGCAAATAGTCAATACCGTTAATTACTTCCATCCTGGAAATGCAACCTTAATGACCTATCCGTCTAGTGACCATTATTTTGCCAAATCAGGAACCATGCAGGAAGCTTATGATAAATTTTCAAATGGCCAGATACAGCAATTGTTTGATGAATATAATAATGAAATAGGACTTTCAGCAGTGAAATGGAGCAACGAAGTGCTTGCTAAAAAAGATGAAATAAAACTACCCGAAAACGGATGGAAAAAATTAAACACATATCGTTATCCAGGTAAACAAGATGACATTGCCTTCATCAATGAAAATGAAGGCTGGTATATAAATGGCTACGGAAGTATTTATCATACACAAAATGGAGGAGAGAACTGGGAAAAACAATTGGAAAAGAAAGGAACATTTTTTCGTTGCATTGCATTTGTTGATAGTTTACGAGGATTTGCTGGCACAGTAGGAACCGACTATTTTCCCGATGTTACAGATACGATTCCTTTATATGGAACGATAGATGGTGGCAAAACCTGGAATCCGGTACAATATAGTGGGCCTTATGTTAAAGGACTTTGCGCCATTGATATTGTAAAAGAACAATACATTAATCATGGAAAAATAGATTACAAGTTTCATATTTATGGTGTTGGTCGTGTAGGCTCTCCCGCAAATATGATAGTGTCGCACGATGGTGGCTTAACTTGGACATCCAATAGTATGAACAATGACTGTAAAATGCTATTTGATATTAAAATGTTTGATAAGAATAATGGTTTTGTTTGTGCTGCCTCTGATGAGGATATAGAAAAATCAAACGCTTTGATTTTAAAAACCAACGATGGAGGAAAAACATGGAAAAAGGTGTATCAATCCAATCGTCCATTTGAAGGCACGTGGAAGGTCTCTTTTCCAACAAAAGAAGTAGGTTATGTAACGATACAATCTTACAATCCTGATCCAAGTATAAAACAACAACGCATTGCTAAAACAACTGATGGCGGTGAAACCTGGAAAGAAATCAATTTGGTTGAAGATGCCGGTGCGCGTGAATTTGGCGTTGGTTTTATTGATGAAAATCACGGATTTGTAGGCACTATGAATTCTGGCTACGAAACAAAAGATGGCGGTAAAACCTGGGAGAAGGTTAATTTAGGAATGGCTTGTAATAAAATTAGAATCTACAAAGATGCCAATGGAAAAACCTATGGGTATGCAATTGGTGTTGATGTGTTTAAGGGTCAATTTTAAATATTACCGTGCTAAAAAAATATTTTAATACCTACGTTACTTTGTTTATAAATCGGCACATCAGTTACCCAAGATATTGCACTATCAAAAAATACATACAAGCAACAAAAAAAATAAAATCAGTATCTACAAATATGTTAATGCGTCAATTTTTGGTTATTCAATTGGCGTGGAAATAATGAAAGGAGTATTTTAATTTTCAAATTATAAAAATGTTAGCATTAGCAAACTTTAAAAGTAAAAATCAAAGTGTAGAAATAAAAAGAATTTTTGTTGTATTATTAGTATTCCTTTTTAGCCTTAAAACTTATGGACAGGATACACTCTCCGTGCTTTTTTTGGGGAATAGTTATACATCTGCAAACAACTTACCTCAGTTGGTAAAAAACCTGACAAACTCCGCAGGCAAAACGCTTCTTGTAGACGCAAACATTCCAGGTGGTTTTACTATTTCAGGTCATTTAAACGATGCAACGTCTTTAAATAAAATTAGGCAAGGAAACTGGGACTATATTGTAATCCAGGAACAAAGTCAAATTCCTTCTATTGATTTCTATCGTTATAATGATATGTATCCTTCATTAATGCAATTAAAAGACACTATTGATCATTACAGCCCTTGTGCGAAAATTATCACTTATATGACATGGGGCAGAAGATTTGGAGGAATACAATGTGATCCAAGCAACACATATTGCAGTCCAAATTTTGTGAATTTCAATCATATGCAGGATTCACTAACTAGCGCCTATCTTGAAATAAGTGAACAACTAAACATTCAATGCGTCCCGGTAGGTGTGGTATGGCAAAATGTTTTAAATGACACAACACTTGTATTACATACTGGGGATAATAGTCACCCAAATATAGATGGAAGCTATGTGGCTGCTTGTGCTATTTTTAGCAGCATATGGAAACTAAACAGTAGCGGGTTAAGCTTTACTGCCGGGCTATCAAGTCCATTAGCACAATATTATCAAATGATGGCAGACAATACTATTTTCAATAGTTCAAATGATTGGAATCTTCTCGTCAATAAACCTTTCGCTAATTTCAGTGAATCAATTTCAGGGGATACTGCCACATTCACTAATTTATCAACTTCAATAAATAATACACTGGATTATTTTTGGGATTTTGGAGATGGAAGTACTTCTGTTATCCAAAACCCAATTCATGCTTATTTAAATAGTGGAACATACAATGTAACATTAGTTGTTTCAAACTGCATTTTTTCTGACACCATTACGAAAATTATTCGAATGGAAGTAAGCCCAAGCCCTAGTATCGAATTGATAATTTACCCCAATCCGACAACAAATAAAATAAATTTAAAAGCAGATAGTAAATGGTTTGGTGAAGTTTACTCTGTTTATGACAACACCGGAAAATCTGTTTTAAAAGGAAATATTACCTCAGAAAATACTATTATTGATTTGAGAAATTTATCGAGAGCTATTTATTTTTTAAGTGTTGGAACACATTTGAAGCAAACATTTAAGGTTGTAAAAGAATAATTTTAGCTCCAAAATATTGACAATACATTTGAAATAAATCAACATGAAAAAAACAGCATTCTTAATGCTATTCATTTCAATTTTTGGACAAAACATTTTTGGACAAAATGAAATAAGTAAGAAAAACGAAGCCGCTTTTAGAAATTATAAAGCGTTATCAGATATTGGCCCTTCATCCTCACTAAATCATCCCAATGCCAACCCACGCGTTTGTTTTACCGAAAACAAGGGGCAGGTATGCGATCAGAATTTCAAGCCGCGCCGTGATGTGCTTTTCAGTGGTACCGATGGTCAATTCGTTTTTCATTTAAAACACACCGGTGTTTCATATCAATTGTCTCGAGTGGATTCATGGAAACAGATAGCAGAATTTCCCGAAGAAAAGGGGAAAAAAGCACGGCAAATTCCTGATAGCAGCACTATCTATCGCTTAGATTTCGATTGGGTTGGCGCAAACCCTTTAGCAACAATTACTAAAAAGGGAATGCTTGACGACTACAACAACTTTTATCTGGCTCATTGTCCACAAGGAATTACGAATGTGAAAAGCTATAATCAAATCAGCTATAAAAACATCTATGATGGTATTGATATGGTATGGTATGAAAAAAACGGAAAGTTGGAATATGATTACCAGGTCAGTGCAGGAGCCGACTATCATCAAATCAAAATGGCCATTCAAGGTGCAGACTCCATGTATCTCTCAGAAAAGGGGGATCTGTTGTTGGCAACTCCCTTGGGAATATTGACTAAGCAATCGCCTGTGGTTATACAAAATGGAAAAGTCTTGCCTGTTCGATGGATTATCGAAAACAATACCATACAATTTGAGATTGATAATCTGGACAGTAATCAGCCTTTTGTTATCGACCCGATAGTTCGTTTATGGGGCACGTATTATGGCGGTGGCAATAATTTTTGCATTGTTAGAATGACTATTGACAAATCCGGTGATGTGTATATGAGTGGAGGTACAACATCGCATACTGGAACTCAAATTGCAACTGTCGGTAGTCATCAAAGTATTTTTGGAGGCGGTGCGACTGACGCATTCTTGGTCAAATTCAATGCCTCTGGTTTGAGACAATGGGGCACCTATTATGGTGGCAGCGATCAGGAATATGGAATGTCCTGCGTTACCGATACATCCGGATTTGTCTATTTAAGCGGACAAACCAAATCAACTACAGCCATCGCAACTCCGGGCAGCCATCAAACTGTATACAGAGGAGGCTATTATTTTGGGGATGCGTTTTTGGTAAAGTTCAATAGTGCAGGTGTTCGTCAATGGGGTACTTATTATGGAGGTAGCGAGGAAGATAGAGGCTGGTCATGCGCCACCGATTCATTAAATAATGTTTATTTGACTGGGGTTACTGTTTCGTCCCAAGGTATTTCTACAACCGGAAGCCATCAGGTATTTCTTCAAGGATCTGGTTACGGCGATGGTTTTTTAGTTAAATTCAACAGTGCAGGTGTTCGTCAATGGGGTACCTATTATGGCGGTTTAGGGAATGATCAAGTTTTTGCGTGTATTGCGGATCCCTCCGGAAATATTTATATAACCGGTGAAACATTTAGCTTTGGCAATGGCATTGCAACACCCGGCAGTCATCAACCCGATTGTAACGGGGGTGTCTATCACGGAGATGCTTTTTTGGCCAAGTTCAATACCAATGGAGTGCGGGAATGGGGCACTTATTATGGTGGACCGGATGATGAAATGTTCAGTTGGTGGTCATCTGCTTTAGCCATAGACGATTCTTCAAATATATACTTGGCTGCATCTACCTATTCCATTTCAGAAATAGCTAGTTCAGCATCACATCAGGAAGCGCTTAGCATTGGCCTTTATTCAGCAGATGCTTTTTTGGTTAAATTCAACAGTGCAGGTGTTAGGCAATGGGGCACTTATTATGGAGACATAGGAGAAGACTATGGACTTTCATGTGCCACAGATCACAAGGGTAATGTTTTTTTATTTGGCACAGCCGATCTCGAGCCATTAGATAGCACCAGTATCGTTTTTAGCACAACAGGTTGCTACCAACCTCAATCCGGAGGAGGCCGAAAAGATGCATTCCTGGTCAAATTCAACCATGACGGCGTGCGCGAATGGAGCACTTACTTCGGCGGACCCTCCGACGAGGAGGCGGGAGTCTGCTTTACAGACAAAAATGGTGTGATTTATCTGTCTGGCTTGACATATTCCCCATCTGGCATCTCCACGAGCAACGGACACCAGCCGGTTTTTCAGGGAGGAATATCAGATTTTAATACTTATTTGGTGAAATTGACAGAAAATGTATTCAATACCAGCCTTTCAATTTGCACTAACGACTTTCCTTATTTATGGTATGGCCAATCGCTTACAACGCCAGGAAATTACACCACTATAGTTACCACATCTACAGGCTTTGACAGCGTAATCAATCTGACACTTATTGCAAATACTCCTTCACAAAGTACAACTTACGTGGATGTTTGCTCCAATCAGCTTCCTTATGCATGGAATGGTATTTCGTGTGACAAGGCAGGTTCCTATACTGTTGCATTAATGAATGCGGCAGGATGCGATAGTATGGCTACATTGATGCTAAGCTTAAGTAACCCGGATTATGAGGCAATACGCATATTCCCCAATCCCGCTGCTGATTATTTGGATATTTTTTTTCAAACAAACAATAGTTGTGCGGTCCCCATATCAGGTGAAATAAAAATATACAATGCACTTGGACAGTTTGTTCACCATGAAAAGCAAACGCTGGCTAGTCCGCCATACACCATTAGAATCAACATCAGACATTTTGCTTCAGGTGTTTATTTGATAAAAATTGGCAACGTAACGAAAAAAATCATTGTTGCAAGGTGATGTTAAATAGATTTGATGATCAGTAATGTCAATCAACAAAGTGAAATAGTATCGATTATACATAAATACATCAAAGAAAATAAAATGTCCGAAATGCTTCTGGACTCCAATCCTTTGTTAGCCAATCAACGGAGAAGAATTTCGCCAGAATATCAAAATAAAATTCCTAAGACAAGTCGTTTCCTAAATCCGGAAGCAGACTAGTGAGATGAATTGTGAGCTGGATTTAAAAACCGGTTATGGGAAAGTAAAAATCAAAAGAACAGATTTGAAATTGGAGGCGGGTACTAAATTGATTTTTGGTGTTGGAAAAATTAAGCTCACGGCAAAATCGGGTTATGGGGATGTGATTATTAGGTAATGAAAATTAAGTAATAGGGCTGATTATTTTGGTTATATTTAAACAAATAGTCTTCTTTTTTGTTTGGTGCAGCAATGATGCTTATGAGAATAAAAACCAGCTTTATTCTTTTTTTTCTGATCAATCTCAATGCTTTGGCTGTGTTTTCACAAAAACAAAACAACCAATGGAGATTTGGAGTTAGTGGTGCCATTGATTTTAATGGTCCTTCACCCGCATTTGTAAACGGAGCAGCCATTCAGGCATCAGAAGGAAGTGCTTCTATTGCCGACAAAACAACAGGAGCCCTATTGTTTTACACTGATGGTGTCACAGTATGGAATGCACAGAATCAAGTAATGTCAAATGGAAGTGGTTTATTAGGTGGCGGTTCTGTTTCATTATCTTCTACGACAGCCGCAGTAATCATCCCAAGGCCAGGTGTAAGCTATGAGTATTTTTTAGTAACTATCGACGAACAGGGTTCCAATAATGGTATCAGATATAGTGTGGTGGATATGAATTTAAATGGTGGACTAGGAGATATTATACCTGGTTTTAAAAATATTCCTATTTATTCAACGACTTCCGAAAAACTTGAAGTGGTTCCGGCATCTGATCAGCAAAGCTATTGGTTGATCTCACATGATTTACCCGGAAATAGCTTTCTGGCTTTTAGGGTTACGGATTTAGGAATAGAAACAACACCTGTAATTTCCTCAGTAGGCGGTATACAAGGCAATGGTTCTTGTCATCTAAAGGTCAACAGGCAGTTTAATAAACTTGCATTTGGAAATTTGTTTGACAGAAAAGTAGAATTGTTTGATTTCGATAACACCACCGGCGTGGTGTCCAACCCGGTCATTTGGAATTTCATTGCCAACAATCCTGTTTTATATGGTGTTGAGTTTTCTCCTAATGGCCAATTTCTATATATCAGCAATCTGGAATTCGTTACACAATTCGATATCAGTTTACCTACTGCGACTGATATAGAAAGCAGTCGATACGTTCTGCCTTCATTTGGATTTAACCAACCAGCTTCTTTGCAATTGGGCCCAAACAATAAAATATACATTAATTCCGGTTCAATTGATGTTATCAATTGTCCTAACAATCCAGGAATCGATTGTGGTTTACAATTAAGTGCTATTCCCAATCAAACAGGTGGTGGTGGTTACGGTCTTCCTAAATGGATTTATTATTTCTCGGATACAATAACGCCTACAGTTAATATAATTGTGAGTAATGATTCCTGTCTCCAATCCTTAATTCCTTTTTCAATCTTAAACAATCAGTCAATAACTTCAGTGGTTTGGAATTTTGACGATCCGGCAAGTGGACCAAACAATACATCTAGTCTGTTCAATCCAACCCATCTTTTTTCGACTGCCGGTAATTATCAGGTAAAGGCTATTGTAACGACTGCCTGCGGAGCAGATACATTAACTTTTCCAAAACTGGTGGTTGACTGTGCGACAATATGCACTGGAGACATAATCACTAGTTCTGATAGTTGCCTGCAAGCTGTATTTCCTTTTTCGGTGAGTTCCAATAACGCTATCAATAGCATCGTTTGGAACTTTGACGATCCCAATGCTGGAGTTGATAATTCGTCGGCGCTCCTCAATCCGAATCATGTATTTACGGCTTTGGGCAATTATACTATCAGAGCTATCGTCACGTTCAGTTGTGGCATAGACACAATTTTCAAAACCATTCGGATTGTTCAATGTGTAAATTCTGGCTTCATAGCCATTCGCTCAGCACCTGATAGTTGTGTTCAAAGTTTGACTCGATTCAATATCAATACCAATCAGGTCATAGAATCATTAATTGAATGGAATTTTGGCGACCCCAATAGCGGAGCAAATAATACATCTACGCTGTCTACACCTACACATCAATTTTCTGGTCCAGGAACCTATACAGTGCAATGTATTCTTCAGATTAATTGCTCATTACCACCGAATCCGAATAATCCCATCTCCACGCCATGTTTTTATCTTGATACTGTATACAAAACGATGCAGATAATAGATTGCGATACGGTACAACCATCAGATTGTGCAGTTTTTATTCCCTCCGCTTTTACTCCCAACGGCGATGGTATCAATGACAATTTCAGGCCCAAAGCCAATTGTAAAACTGAAAAATATGAACTTATGATTTACAACAGATGGGGTCAGGTTGTTTTTTCAACCAGGAATCAATATAATTTTTGGGATGGAAAATCAATGAATAAAGACGCCACTTCCGGTAGTTATATATACATGCTAAAATATAAATTTTCTTCGCAAGACTTTAAGAAAGCAAATGGTAGTATTTTGTTGATCAGGTAAAAAATAATTATCTAGTGAACCATTATTTCGCGAATAAAGGAGCTTTCACTTTTCCTGAAACATCTGAGAAATAGCTTTTCACATTTTCTATATTCAAACTGTTTATTTTATACCTAAAAGTATTTTCTTTATAATTTCCGATTATCAGTCGGGCATCTTCCAGCTCTTGTAAATGCTGCCATATAGTGGTTCTGGACAAAGGTATAATTTCTAGGAAGTCTTCAGCAATACATTCATTTGCAAAAAGCAAGTGTTCGATGATGATGACTCTTGCGGGGTGTCCGAATGCTTTGCAAAGGGTGGCGATGGTGTTTTGTTTTTCGGGGAAGAATTCTTTTTTTGAGGCGCCCATTTTGTACGGATTTGTTTTTAGTGATATTGCAATATTGCAATATCGCAATATTACGTCCACAGCAACCTAACAACCAAAAAAAACAACTGAAGTTTATTCAGTCTGAGTATAAATTTCTTCACCACTAACCCCAGATTAAATTTTTAGGTATTTTTTTAGAATAAATTGATTTCAAAGTGGTTATCGTTTTTGCAATATTGCAATATCGCAATATTACGTCCACAGCACCTTCACAGCCAAAAAAAATGACTGAAGTTTATTCAGTCACCCCCTAATATTTCTTCACCCCCATCCCCCTCTTACAACTTCCCCTGCAACCCCGTCCATCCACCACCATTATAAACTTCTTCATATCCTGCATTCAACAAAATGGATTTCGCAGATGAGCTTCTCATGCCTGATGCACAACAAGTGATGATAGCCTTTTTCTTGTCTTTAAGTTTTCCAAGATTGTTACGAAGTTGATCAACAGGAATATTGATTGATCCTTTGATGTGGCCTCCTGCATATTCGCCTGTGCTTCTTACATCAAGAATAATGGCGCCGTTTTTTACAAGTTGACTGTAATCTGTTTTCGGACCTAATCCGAACAGTTGTTTGATTAATTGAAACATAATTTATTTCTTAAAAATATTGAAAATTAAATACCCTAATAATGAGCCGTATAAAGTTGAATTGATGGGACTTGAAGTAATCATACATTTACCACTGTAGCAGCCTACAAATTTCCAGTATGTGAATCCAAGTAATGCTCCGATGATGATGCCCATCACAGATAGTTTGTTCTTATTAAGAAACGACTGAAGGTTCATGATGATTTATTTCTTTATTGTTGAATATTTCTTTTCCATTGTAATTCACTTCCCAAGTAACTGGCAATGCTTTTCTTAGCATATGACTTACGCCACAAAACTTTTCTTGTGAAGTGGTAACTGCATCTAATGCTGCATCTTTATTTTCTTCGTCTCCCAAAAAATAATATTTCACATGGATACTTACATATTCTAATGGTGCTGTTTTACTCAGCTCACCAATTACTTTGATATCAAGATCTTTTACTTCTTTTTGTGATTTACGAAGTATAGCAACAATGTCCATACCTGTACAACCTGATAATGCAGTTAATATTAAAGGCTTGGGAATCGGACCTTGATCTTCGCCACCAACTCTTTCTGGTGCATCCATTACTATGGTGTGTCCATTGACTAAAGAATTGAATTGCATTTTGCCCATCCACTGGGTTTCGACTTCGTGTGTCATAAAAATAAAATTTGATCACATGTTGCAGCTTTAATTTTCATTATCTAAAAATCCAACATTGAAATTGAGGCTGGTTCAAATACAATATCTATTGTTATTTCTTTTTACACGTATTGATTCCAAATGGCAAATAGAGTGGACAAAAATTAATAAGTCCGGTAAACAGAAATATACCACCTAAAATTAAAAGTATGATTCCAGCAGTACCGCTGACTGTATTTGTAAAATAAAGAATGGAAAAAAGAATGGCCAAAATGATTCTGATTGTTTTGTCGGCATTACCCATGTTCTTTTTCATAAAAAATTTATTTAGTGAGTAAATATTGATTGAATGTTAATTTCTTCAACAAGAACAAAAGTAGCACGCAAAAAAATAGCAGTTAGTGACAAAAGTCACACAAGCGAAATATTATTTCTGAAATGATCGAGCTGAAAAGATAATTGTTTGGTATCTGGGTTTTAAGATTCTTTTCGTTTTAATTCGGATATCCCACTCTCGGTATAAATTCTTCTGTCTTTTCTGTTTTTTTAGGTGTACCGAAATTCTTTAGGTTATAGCTAAACGTTAGCATAAAATATTGTTGTAAAACTCTGCTATTTACATCTTCAAGATAAGTATTCGAAACGGTTCTACTGATACTTTGATTTTGTTTTAAAATATCAAAAACTGAAATTTTTAATTCGCCTGCTTTGTTCTTAAAAAACTTTCTTCCAATTGAGGCATTCCATAAAGCAAATTTCCTATCGAAGCCATTTGACAATCCATTAAAAATTTGTCCCGTAAATTCATTTTGAACAAACCATCCCTTTTTACTAAGCAAATTAAAAACAACAGAAATCGTTTGATTTACATAATTGTTTTCAATGGTTGATGTGCCTTTGGTTGTGGCATTGTTGATGGCTGCATTATAACTGATATTGTAATCCACATACTCACTTACATTACTTACAAAGGCCATTCCTAAATTATACTGAAATGTTTTTGTATTCGTGGCAGTTGCATTCACAAGTCCGGGCATGTTGTTATACATGAAAGAAGTGTTCAGATTTACCGTAGTTTTCAATTTTTTTACAGGAATACTGTAATTGAAATATGTCCTTACAACCCTGTATCCATCAAGGTTTACAGGCTTTGAGAATTGCGTCCCTTGCTTTAATGTAATGCCTTGTTGAATCACAGTATCTGCTGTGGGTATATATGTTGCATTGGAGATATAATCGTTAGAGCTTTGAAAGAAAATACCTGTAAACAAACTTCTATTCGTTTTTGTATTGGTATAACTGAATCTGCCACCACCATATTGAGTATATGATTGTTTCAAATCTTTATTGCCGCTGCTTACACTAACAGGATTGCTGAGATTCACAACATCCTGCAATTGAGAAATCGTTGGGAATATAGTTGAAGCTCTGTAAAACATTCTGATATTGCTGTATTGTGAGATCTTTTTTCTCCATGATCCATTTGGAAGAAAATTTTTGAAAGTTTGATTGACATTACTTACTTGAGGAATAATCCTGTCGCTTTTTAACTCAGCAGTTTGATAGCTAACACCAAATGAAAGTTGCTCATCTTTATTTGGTGTGTAACGATATGTAACACCGCCATTTTGAGTAGTGATGGTATTATCAAATTGGTTAGATAAAGCGGTATCATATTTAGAATATAGTAGACCATCAAAACCAAAAGTCTTTTGATTGGCTTTGTTTTTTTGGACTGAAGGGTTGTATTCGATTTGCATTTGGCTTTTCCCTTTTTTGCCCAGTGGTTCGTTGTAGGAGATGTTGCCACCAATAGTGTATCCATTGGTTTTATTGTCACTGTATTGTTGCTGTAAGGAATCGGGATCTAAAGGAAGTCCTGACACATCATAAAACCTGAATCTGGCATCTGTAGCGTTTTCGCTATAGTTTCTAGTCAATGTGGTATTGAAACCTGCAGAAAAAATTCTGTTCTTTTTGGCGAATGTATGCCTGAACATTAAATTGTTTTTTAGATTGTATCCATTTTTATTTTTGTCCGAAAGTGAATTTGAATTGTAAATAGAATCGTCGATGTTTTTGAAACTATTGATAGCTGCCTCACTTACCGAATTATTTTGCTGAAAGTTCAAACTGGGAATTATAAAAATAGAATTGCTGGTATCGATTTTGTATTCAAGTCTTGCATTGAATCTGTGATTGAAATTATCGGCATTCGAGTTGCTGTTTTTAATTGTTGTCAAATCGTCTTCGAAAAGCTTGTTGTTGGTTAATGACAAGTTATTGTTGTTACTGTTGTTGAAAAAATAGCTTGCAGTAATGGTAGCTTTGGGATTCCATTTATCACTGTAATTGATACCAATAGCGTTGGTTGTATTGATGCCTGAAGCTTGCTCTGTGGTAAACGATTCTGCAGGTCCACCGGGGCCTCTGAAATTACCCATAGACATAGGCGAGCGTTGACTACTGCTATTCCCTGAAACGCCGAGTAAATCCTGTGAACCGAAATTCTGCTGATTGATATTATTAAAATTGCCTACGAATGACAATCTTCTGTCTTTTTTGAAAAAACTAATATTACCGCCTGCTGAATAAGTTTTATCCGTTCCAGCACCTGCATAGATTCTTCCGAATTGTGCGTTACTAATGCCGGCTTTGGTAATGATATTGATAGATTTCTGAGAATTTCCATCGTCTACGCCTGTTAGTTGTGCCTGATCACTGAGTCTGTCAAATACCTGAACCTTATCCACTACACTTGCGGGAATATTTTTTAATGCTGCGGTAGCATCATCTCCAAAAAAGTCTTTTCCATCAACCGTAACTTTTTTCACTTGTTCGCCATGCGCGGTTATGGTGCCGTTTTTGTCAATTGAAATTCCAGGCATCTTCTTAACCAGGTCTTCAGTTGTTGCATCTGGGTTTACTTTGTATTGACTAGCGTTGTATTGAGAAGTATCATCTTTCTGACTTACCGCCGGAGCTTTGGCTATGATGGTTACTGTCGAAAGATCTTTTGTTTCATTTTCTAAATACACATTTCCAATATTTTTATTGTCGGAGCTCATTGTCAACGATATGGATATTTTTTTATACCCAACAGCCGAAATCATAATATTGTATTCGCCTACATTCAAATTCGAGAATTGAAAATTACCTGTACTATCTGATAGGGTATTTTTAAGTACTTTATTTTTTTCTTTTGAAATTAATGACAAACTAGCGCCTTTAATGGATGCCTGAGTAGCTTTGTCGGTAATATTTCCGTTTAATCGTGACTGTTGTGAGAAACCGACAATACTTGTAAGAAAAATTGAAATAAACAATACAATGGCTTTCATATTCCGGGATTTATTTTGCATATATTTAAATAGTAAAGAGTATTTTATTTTGAACTTAAAGAATTATCTTGCGACCTCAAATTTATTACGATTATGGAGTACAAAAAATTAGTAGCTGTTACCGGGCTTAGCGGTTTGTTTGAATTGATATCTTCTAAAGCCGATGGTGGCTTGGTTCGTTCTTTAGAGGACAAAAGTACCAAATTTGTAAGCAACAGAGCACATAGTTTTTCTCATTTGGAAAGTATAGAAATTTATACAACAGCAGAAAACGTAAATCTAGTTGATGTTTTTAATGCTATGAAGTCTAGCACCGAAGCTATGCCTGAAGCCAATGACGCTAAATTGGTAAAAGCATATTTTGAAAAAGTTTTTCCTCAAATGGACTTTCAACGTGTTTATGGCAGCGACATGAAAAAGATGGTAAAATGGTTCGAAATTCTTGCCAAAAACAACATTGACATCAAATTGTCTGAAGAAGGTAGTGAAGATATGCCTGCTGAACAAGTTGCTGAGAAAAAAACAGCAACTGCATCAAAGTCTGCACCTAAAACTGCTGCAGTTAAAAACGCACCGGCAAAGAAAATCAATACACCTAGAAAGATGGCGTAATAACTGTCTTCTGATTAAAAAATAAATTCCGCCTTTGGCGGTTTTTTTCTGATATTAATGTAACACTATTCCCTAGCTTTGGCTTTAAGGCTGATACTGGGGAATATTCTTTTGACAAACATTTATTATGACGTACACAGCAGACATTCAAAAAACAGCCCGTCACTATTTACCGACTGATTTTATAGTAACAGAATGGAACAGTTTAGAGCCTTACTTTAAAGAGTTATTGGAAAGAGATATTGCTACTGTTCCTGCACTTGAAAAATGGCTTTTGGATCAAAGTGAATTGGAAGCTGCTATCAGTGAAGATGCTTGCTGGCGTCAAATAAAAATGACCTGCGATACCCAAAACAAAGAACTTGAAGAATCATTCAATTTTTTCTGTCTCGAAATTCAACCTCAAATACAGCCTTACGCTGATTTGCTGAATAAAAAATTATTGGCTGCTCCATCTCTTCAATTGCTGGATGCAAACAAATATTTCACTTATCTGAGAAATGTAAAAAAGAGCATCGAATTATTCAGAGAAGAGAATATACCTCTACAAGCTGAAGTGGCTGTATTACAACAACAATACGGGCAAATAACAGGCGCCATGACTATTGATGTTGATGGCAAAACTTACACATTACAACAAGCAGGTAAATTTCTACAAAGTCACGATAGAAAATTAAGAGAAGAAGTTTATCATAAAATCCAACAAAGAAGATTACAGGATAAACAAAAACTGGATGAACTTTTTGACAAACTAGTTTCTATCAGAAATACAACCGCAATCAACGCAGGCTTTGAAAGTTATATAGATTATCGTTTTAAAGAACTAGGTCGTTTTGATTACAAAAAAGATGATTGCTTTAAATTTCATGAAGCGGTGAAATTGCATATTCTTCCTTTGGTTAATGAAATTTATAAAAAGAAAAAAGCGGCTCTCGGTGTTGAGCAATTAAGACCATGGGATCTAGAAGCAGAGCCAGAAGGCATTTCACCATTAAGACCATTCAAAACAGGAGAGGAGTTGCTGCAGAAATCAATCGCTTGTTTTCAACAACTCAATCCTTTCTTTGCCGATTGTCTTTCTAAAATGAAAGAGTTAAATCATCTTGATTTAGAAAGTAGACAAGGCAAAGCGCCCGGCGGCTACAATTGCCCGTTAGCTGAAAGTGGAGCGCCTTTTATTTTCATGAATGCAGCCGGACAAATGCACGATGTCACCACAATGGTTCACGAAGGCGGGCATGCGGTGCATTCATTCTTAGCTCACCATCTCGAACTCAGCGGATTCAAAGAATATCCAATGGAAATTGCTGAAGTGGCAAGTATGGCTATGGAATTGTTCAGCATGGATTACTGGAATAGCTTTTTTGATAATGATGACGATTTGCAAAGAGCAAAAGAACACCAATTGGAAAGAGTGATTACCATTTTCCCATGGATTGCCATCATTGATAAATTTCAGTATTGGTTGTATCAACATCCTGTTCATACGCATCAGGAAAGAACGGATGCCTGGGTTTCAATTTTAAAAGAGTTTACTGATGAAGTGATTGATTTCAGTGGACTTGACAGTTACAGAAGCAATGCTTGGCAAAGACAATTACACCTTTATGAGGTTCCCTTTTACTACATAGAATATGGCATTGCACAATTGGGCGCCATCGGCATGTGGATGCAATTCAAGAAAAATAAAGAAACGGCAATTGAGAATTATTGTAATGCTTTAAGCTTGGGTGGCACAAAAACACTACCAGAATTGTATGAGACAGCCGGTCTTTCATTCGATTTCTCTCCTGAAAAAATTAAAGTACTGATGGAGTTTGTGAAATCTGAAATGGCTTAGTTTTTACAATCGTTACAAGTTCCTTTTACAACCATTGCAGTTTGCAAAGGAATAAAGCCTTTAGGGAGTTTTACTTGAGGAACGACAACATCATCCATACAGATTGTTTTTTCGCAATTCACACATATAAAATGCACATGCTCATCGTGATGATGGCCTGCTTCACATTTGTCTTTACATAAGGCGTAAAGTA
This sequence comes from Streptomyces griseus, assembly GCA_943323705.2. Lineage (GTDB taxonomy): Bacteria > Bacteroidota > Bacteroidia > Chitinophagales > Chitinophagaceae > Ferruginibacter. Next base: position 13,306 of record CALPIT020000001.1, on the reverse strand, counting down.
TCGTGTTGTCTGTTGTAGGAATTTGATGGATAATTCCATTTTCTGTGAAAGTCTGTAATGTTCTGTAAACAGTAACCCTGTCGAAATTGACAGCCGTATTTTTTTCAATATCAGCATGAGCCAAAGCGCCTTCCGTTTTCAGAAAAAGTTCGAGAATTATTTTTCTGCTATCGGTAATGCTTAGACTATTTCGTTTTAATATTTCCAGCGCTTCTTTCATTAATTAGGTGTGTTGCTGAATCCGTTGAGAAATCTTGTGTGGTCTACTTTTTCTTTCATGAGTTCAGGAATATCAATCATCAATTTTGTCACTTCGTCTTCTATCAATCCATCATAAATGCCTCTTACCCTTCCGTATCTGTCAACCAAAGCAAAAAACTGGGTATGAATAAATTGATTTTCTATTCTTTGTGTGCTGTCGGGTTTTCCATTGTCAATCATATAACCTTGGCGTGCCATTTTATATAATTGAGATTTATCACCGGTAAGGAAAAACCATTTTTTATTATCAGATATTACCGCACTGTCATAATTGTTTTTCAATTTATAAGTACCGTCATTAATTTGAAACATCTCACCTGATAACATTCTCGATTCGTACTGTTTTAAAACTTTGACACTGTCTGTTTCTGGCATACATGTATGTGATAGTATGAGAAAATCAGATTCGTCTTTAAACATTTCATAAATTCTTCTCATGTTCAAATTCATTTTCGGACAAATGCCTTTGCAAGTGGTAAAAAAGAAATCAGCAACATAAACTTTGCCTTCTGTTTTCTGAGAACTCATTATTTTGCCATTTTGATCGGTAAATGAAAACTCAGGAATGGCCGGGTTGATTACAGCAAGTTTAGCATCACTGAATTGGTGCTCATTTTTTATTGCCAAAAAAAACAGGAGTAAAAGCACACAAAAAAAACCGAGGTAGATAAACAGCTTTTTATTTTTTGTAAAATTTATCATTGCGGCACAAAGGTAATCATCATTGTTATTTTTTTCTGCTAAATAAAGAACAAAGTTGCAACGATATTGCAAAATACATAACTTTGTCCTCCATGAATATTAAATTAAACTGGGATGGAATGGGCATTGTGACTTCGGTTTTATGTGCTATACATTGTGGCTTGTTGCCATTGTTGCTCCCAGCATTACCATTATTCGGCATCAATATTATTCATAATTCGACTTTCGAGTGGGGCATGATTGCCCTTGCTTTTTTTGTGGGTATTTATTCATTGTATCATGGGTTTAAAAAACACCATCATTCTTTTCAACCCCTCATTATCTTTTTAATTGGGTTTGTTTTTTTAATTGCCAAACAATTTTCTGCTTACGAATTTTTATTTTTAGCAATTGCTGTATTGTTGATTATTACCGCTCATGTAAACAATTACAGATTGTGTACAAAGAATAAATGCAATTCTCCACATCACAAACATTAATAGGTATGCTCAAATCTCTTGTCACCATTTTTTTCTTGTTGTTATTTTCAACAGGCATAATTGCTCAATCTAAAACTGAAAAAAAGATAATCAAGTTGCTGCATGATCAAGATGCATCCTGGAACAAAGGAGATATTGAAACTTTCATGACAACATACTGGAATAATGATTCGTTGATGTTTATTGGAAAATCAGGTGTTACTTATGGCTGGAACAACACGTTGAATAATTATAAAAAAGGCTACCCAAATACGGAAGCGATGGGTAAATTGAATTTCAATCTTATTCAGATAAAAAAACTCTCTCGAAAATATTATCATGTAACCGGTAAGTGGCATCTAACAAGAACAGTAGGTGATTTACAAGGCCATTTTACTTTGTTGTTGAAAAAAATAAAAGGCAAGTGGCTGATTATTGCTGATCACAGCAGCTAATTACAAATTCCAGGTTTTCTTTAGATGTTTGAGTAAAAATAACAGTGAGCCTAAGAAAAGAAAATAATATACAATATTGGTCCAATCTGGTTTGCCTTCAAAAAATCCATAACCCAAATAAATACCAACAAACACATTAATCATCATCCATAACAACACTTTTGAAATCGTGTTGGCGATTAATACCAGAAAATCTCTTGTTTCATTTTCCATTCCCATGTCTGTAAGATAATACAGATGAATTAGTTTATCAATAAATTTTCAAAAGCAGTAGTATCACCATTGAATACGTTGAAATCTACAAGACCTTTGATTCCATTGACTCTGCCTGTTTCATGATGTTGCCAGAAATGCCATTGACGTTTTACTCTTGGACTTTTTTTGGGTGTATAATGGGCAATCCATAATGGATAATTGTCAAATTTTCCAGCAAGATGATCTTCATAGAAATCTGCATAGGTATAAATGATTGGCTTGATGCCAAAGTGTTGCTCAGTAAATGTTAAACAAGTTTGTAATTTTTTACACAGCACTTCATCAGAAACGCCATTTGTACTTTCAATGTCTATTACGGGAGGAAGATCGCCTTTTTTTAAACTAACCACTTCCGAAAAAAGAATGGCTTGTTGTTTGGCATCATTGGAAGCATCAAAATAATGATAAGCGCCTCTTATAATTCCATTCTCTTTGGAGCCTTTCCAGTTTCTGAAAAAGAAGGCATCAACTTTATAATTACTTTCTGTGGCTTTAATAAAGGCAAATTGAATCTGAATATTTTGTTTCTTCATTGATTTCACCAATTCCCAGTTTATGCCTCTTTGGTAATGACTTACGTCTATGCCATGAATATTGTATCCTGAAGGAATATAGATGCCAAAATCACTGTAATACAATCTGTTCTTTTTAATGGGAGAAAAGAAAACAAAATAAATTGCTGTAACTCCCATTAAGAAAAGGGAAGTAAGTACGATCAACAGATATTTATATTTTCTTTTTTGGGCCACTATTTGATTAATGATTTTGTGAGCTTTACACCTTGAGCAAGTATTTGTAAAGTATAGTTACCATGAGACCACTTGCTGCTGTTGATATTGATATACTCCGCACCGTTTATTAGCTGGAATTTATTTTTATAAAGCGTTTGTCCAATACTGTTATATATAATCACATTAACTTCATTGATATTGAAATCATGTAAATAAACAGTGAAGGCATCATGGATGGGATTAGGGTATATATCTGCCGCAGCATTTCCGGAATTGGGGAAATCAATTTTTGTAGCACTATTATCTTTGCTGATAATTTGATAATCCTGATCGATGATGACAGTGTCCGGAACAAACCCGATATCTTTTAAAAACCATTCATCATTTATCGTGTTGTTGATTAAAATCGTTTTTTCATGATCAGCATTTTTAAAAGCTACAGGAACTGTCATTTCAAAAAATGGAACTGAGTTATGTGATGTCGTTTGATTGACTTTGAATTTCACATTACGACTTCCTATTGTTCCCCATTGTATATGAATAGATGGATAACCTTGCCCCTCAAACCATTGTTGGAAAAAACGCGTAAGGGACTGACCGCTGGTATTTTCAAGATGATGCTGTAAGTCTGATGTTAATGCATATCTGTATTTTAATTGCTGATCTTCGAGATAATTTCTTAATGCTTTAAAAAAAGCTGAATCCCCAATCCCCAATCTAAGCATATTGAGCAAAAAAGAGCCTTTACTATAAGAAAGTCTTCCGTTGAAAATTCTACCCACATTCGTTGTGTCATCAACCTTTACCGAACCATCAGGTAAAGAAGTGATATTGTCAATCACTGATTTTCGATTATCCCTTGCCGTAAGCGGATATTGATTTTCCATATAAAAACGAGACATATAAGTAGCAAACCCCTCATTCAACCAAATATGTTCCCACGATGCACATGTGATTTTGTTTCCGAACCATTGATGAGCGAGCTCATGCGCTACCAAAGATTCCTCAGTATTATACAAAAATGAAGAAGTTTGATGTTCCATGCCACCGCCCCAACCGAATTGAACATGACCATATTTTTCATTGATAAAAGGATAAGGTCCAAAACTGTTGTGAAAAAGTTGCATGGCATCTGCTGTGCTTTGAGTTCCCGCCTGAAATACATCTATACTTTCAGGATAACAATAAGTAATCATTGGCAATGGGGTATTACCAATCTGAATACTATTACTTAAAACAGTGTAGTTGGTAATGGCCATGCAAATTAAATATGTGGCAATTGGGTAACGATGTTTCCAATGAGTGGTAATTCGCGTACTGTCAGGGGAAACAGTTTCAGATTGAAGCAAGCCATTTGAAGCGGCTTTGTATTGAAAAGGGTGGGTGATGTAAATATCTATCGAATCCGCTTTGTCATCAAGTCCGTTTTTACAAGGCCACCAGTCTCTTGAACCATATGGCTCACTTAACGACCACATCACCGGAGTACCAGAATGATTGGTTTGAATGAAAGATCCAAATCCTGTTGTGGCTGGAACACCTTGATAATAAATAGTAAAAGAATCTTTTTCTCCTGTCTGTTTTTGGTTTAAAAAATTGACTATCAGTGTGTTATTGGTATTTGTGTAACTCAACTGTTGATTATTGGCTAACACACTGTCTGCTGCTAATGGACCCATCAAGTCCAAAGAAACCGAATTTGATTGGGTCAATAAAGTAAAGTAAACGGTCACTTTTCCTTTAATATATCTGATTGTTGGATCAACCTCCCACTCACAGCGGTAATAGTTAATGTCAAAATTTGATGAAGCAGAAGTAGCCTTCTCATGATTTAATAACCTAATGTGAGCCTTTGCTTCCTGTTTTGAAATATCAAAATTTTTATCATGAATATTTTGTGCAATTAATGCTGATGGGATTAAAAAGTAAAAGAAAAACAAGTAATTACGCATACAACAAAATAATATATAATAAATAAGATATTAAAAAAACAATTCTAAACAATCAAAAAGGCAATAATGAACCGCTTACTTCGTTTTTATACAGCCTCGAGAAAATTTCTCTGGGTAAATTATTCATCCAATAATACTACGAAAACGTGAAAACAAAATTTGTTAAAATTGCCTCAATTGTCCTGATTTTATTCGTCGGGATGTCTGTATCAGCAAATACGCGTACAAATTTAAGCGATACGGCACTAATGAAATCAGTATATATTCCTGAAACAATTTATAAAACTACAATTGTAAAAAAGGCAAATGTTGTTTATCCAGGTCTGTTTACGCCTCATTTATCAAATTCATTATCGTATGTTGAGAATTTTTCTAACAACAGAAAAAAATACCTCACTATATTATATAACAAAAGCAAAGATTTTTTTCCTCAGGTATCTGAAGTATTTGAGCAATACAATATTCCTCAGGAATTCAAAGTATTGATGGCTATAGAAAGCGGATTCAATGCCAATGCACTTTCACCTGTAGGCGCTTTGGGCTACTGGCAGTTTATGAGCACAACTGCAAAAGAATATGGTTTGAAAGTAAACATGAAAGTCAGAAATATCAACTACAAATACACAGCAAAGAAATATCGTTCAAGAAAATACAGAAACAGAGTAAAAAAATATGTTTACGTTGATGATAGAAAAGACTTATTAAAATCTACCCATGCTGCAGCAAAATACTTAAAAGATCGTTGCAGAGAATTGAATAACGACTGGCTTTTGGTGGCGGCAAGTTATAATTGCGGTATTGGCAATGTGAGAAAAGCGATCAGAAAATCTGGCATTGAATGCGCAAGTTTCTGGGAAGTACAACAGTTTCTACCAAAAGAAACCAGAAATTATGTTATGAACTTCATTACCCTGAATGTAATTTTTGAAAATTACGATAGTTATGAACAAGGCACACTATGTTTCAGAGATCAGATTTTTACTCCCGTTGACACAGAAATTAATAATCAACTTTGTGAAGAAAATTTCAGCACTTGCATGACTGAAGTTCCTTGCTTTCGTTTCTAAAAAATTTGTGTCTAAGTAAATTATTTCAAACGAAAATAGAACAAACTAGTTGCGACAAAATAACATTAATTTTGTTGCATGCCAGAGTTCAATGTAAATGATTCCATTAATCTAATCAGCAAGCTTAGTGTTGGTAGGATTTGGAATGCATTGAAAGTATACTCCAGTTATCAAATCAGTAAATTTAGTAAAACCCCTATTCAATGGGGCCTTCCTGTTTCTATATCTTTTGAACCTACAACCAGCTGTAATCTTCGGTGTCCTGAATGTCCAAGCGGATTAAGAGCTTTTACCAGGCCAACCGGCATGTTACAAAACAATTTTTTCAAACAGACGATCGATGACCTACACAAACATGTACTGTATTTAATTTTTTATTTTCAAGGTGAGCCATATTTGAATCCTGATTTTTTAGATATGGTTGCCTATGCGAATAAAAAGAAAATTTATACCGCAACCTCTACCAACGCGCATTATCTCACAGATGAAATGGCAAGAAAAACTGTAGAAAGCGGATTGGATCGATTGATTATCTCCATCGATGGTACAACTCAGGAAGTATATAAACAATATCGGGTGGGCGGCAATTTTGAAAAGGTGTTAGAAGGCGCAAAAAATATTGTGAAATGGAAGAAGGCATTAAACAGTAAAACGCCATTTGTGTTTTTTCAATTTCTGGTAGTCAAACCTAATGAACATCAGATTGAAGAAATTAAAGCCTTGGCCAAACAGGTAGGAGTAGACGAAGTTCGATTTAAGACAGCACAGGTATACGATTTTGAAAACGACCCGAATCAATTGATTCCTGAAAATGAAAAATACAGCAGGTATAAAAAAAATGCAGATGGTACTTATCGTCTTAAAAATAAATTAGCCAATCGTTGCTGGAAATTATGGCATGCCAATGTTATTACTTGGGACGGACTTGTAGTGCCTTGCTGTTTTGATAAAGACGCCACACATCAACTGGGGAATCTGAATACACAATCGTTTGCTGATATCTGGAAAAATGACAATTACAAACAATTCAGAAAGGAGCTCATGAAAAGCAGAAAAAATATTGATATTTGCGCCAATTGTAGCGAAGGCGTTTCGGTTTGGGAAGATTAATCATTCACATTAAAAAACAACAATGATAAATTCATTTAATGAAAGATTTAGGCAGGTAGTATTGTTCATATTAATTGTGATTATTGCAGTTTTATTGATTTTCGAATTAACAATATTTATACCCGGTTTTTTAGGCGGTATTACCTTGTACATCTTGAGTCGTTCATTATATTTCCAATTCATTTTTAAATTCAAATGGAAGAAAGGGTTAACCGCATTGCTTTTCATTTTAGCTTTTATCATTCTGATTGCCATTCCTGTTTATATAGGCATTGAATTGGTGAGTCCTAAATTAAAATTAATTACAGATCAACAAGACAAACTTATAGAAGGCATTCAGATAATTGCTGATAAAATAAAAGCTAAAACAGGAATGGATTTGTTTACAGCTGATAATGCCAAAGAAACTGCATCAAAAATATCTGCTTTCGTCCCACAGTTGCTGAATAGTACTGCGGTTATGTTAGGCAATTTGTTAATGATGTTTTTCTTATATTATTATTTACTTACCGGTGGGTCAAGTGTAGAATTATACTTGTCGAAAATCATTCCGTTAAAAAATGAAAATATTGATCTGCTTGCAGAAGAAACTAAAATGATGGTGAAAGCCAATGCACTTGGTATTCCTATTATTTGTATTGTGCAAGGTATTTTTGCTGCTTTGGGCTATTGGATATTTGGAATCAATGACTGGGCGTTGTGGGGATTTTTTACAGGACTTTTTGCATTTTTTCCTATGGTGGGTACCATGATTATTTGGGTTCCACTTGTAGCCTATATGTTTGCAACAGGCAATGATTTTTTTGCAGGCGGATTAACTTTGTATAGTGTTATAGTGACAGGAAATGTCGATTATGTAGCCAGAATTACACTCATGAAAAAAATAGGTGACGTACATCCTTTAGTAACAATTCTGGGTGTTATTGTTGGGCTTAATTTATTCGGATTTGTGGGATTGATATTCGGGCCCTTATTGATTAGCTATTTTATGATTCTGGTTAAAATTTATATCAATGAATTTGTTGTTGTGAGAAATGTGACGCCAGAAAACAACGACAAGTAACAACTGTTTAGATTTGATTTCAATATTATTACATCTCCCATATGATTAAAATTCGTACCGTAGTTTTTGTTTTTCTTTTACTAATTCAATTTCAGGTATTTGCTCAGAAAGCAAATATCAAAACTGAAATGAGGGCTGTTTGGGTGGCTACTGTTGACAATATCGACTGGCCGGATACTGCATCAGTTGAAGCGCAATTACATAAAGATGCGTTCCTTCGATTGCTTGAAAAACATTTCTGCAGCGGCATCAATACAATCATAGTTCAAATTCGTCCTTCTTCAGATGCATTTTATCCTTCACCTTACGAGCCGTGGAGTCAGTGGCTTACGGGTATACAAGGACAGGCTCCTGTACCTTTATTCGATCCATTGGAGTTCATGGTAACTGAAACGCATAAACGCGGAATGGAGTTTCATGCCTGGATCAATCCATTTAGAGCGGTTCAAAACATTGAGAAGTCTTCAATTGCGGAAAAACATGTTACAAAGCAACATCCTGAGTGGTTTATTCAATATGGGAATAAATTATTTTTTGATCCCGGAAATAAAGAGGCTAGACAATATGTAGTTGATGTTGTAAAAGATATTGTAAAACGTTATCCTGTAGACGCCATTCATATCGATGATTATTTTTACCCTTATCCCTTACCTGGAGTTAAATTTCAGGACAACAAAACATTTGCTCTTTATGGAAATAATATGAAATTGGATGATTGGAGAAGAAGTAATGTAGATTCAGTCATTGCCAATTTATACACTGAAATCAAAAAAATAAATAGCAATTGTCAATTTGGTGTAAGTCCATTTGGTGTATGGAGAAATTCAGACAGAGATCCAAGAGGTAGTAAAACACAAGCTGGTCCTACTGATTATGATTTTTTGTACGCAGATATTTTATTATGGCTCAAAAAAGGCTGGGTAGATTATATCGCACCACAACTATATTGGGAAATGACCAGCAAGCGCGTGCCATTTGATGTGGTATTGGATTGGTGGAGCAAAAATACCAATGGCAAAAAATGCTATATCGGCTTGGGTGTATACAGAGCCGGATGTAATAAGGCTTGGAGCGATAAGAATTTATTACCCAAACAAATTGAAAAGATCAGAAAGACTCCCAATATTCAAGGGATGATGTTTTATAGCAGTCGTTCGCTGGAGAAAAATCTGAATGGATGGAGTGATAGCTTGAGATTGAATTATTTTAAAGAGCCGGCGATGACGCCAAAGTAGGCCCCCTAAATCCCCCGAAGGGGGACTTTGATTGTGTATTATTTTGGATGTTATATTACTTGTACTTATTAAGCATTTTGTAATAATGAATTGAAATCAACTTTATCTTGAGGTGCCCCAGCAAAGTATAATTAAAGTCCCCCCTCGGGGGATTTAGGGGGCAGAATATTTTTTTCCTTCCAGCCAATTACACTGCTGTAAACTACCGACTCGAATTCTTAAAGGGATTTTTGTAGCCTTTTCAAATTTCCATTCCTGTTTGCAAATAATACCAATATTTTGTAAATAGTAATTCTCGGGAATGCTCTTCAATAAAGGATTTGATGGGAATTTCGTTGCGACTGAAACATGTTGAATGATTGACGAGTTATTTATAAAATAGTCGTTTTTTTGTGCAAAAGCAAGCTTCTCCACAAAAATCATGCAAAAAAATAAAAATATCTGTTTTTGTTTCAACTTACGGTATTCTATTGTGTAAATTTACAGCTGAATTGATTATCAACCATGGCAATGCAACAAGGTTTACAGCAGAAGATGCTACAAAAACTGAGTCCGCAGCAAATTCAACTGATGAAATTGCTGCAGATTCCTACTGCCCAGTTGGAAGAGCGGATAAAAGAAGAGCTTGAAGAAAATCCCGCACTCGAACAAGTGGAAGAAGGTCATGAGGATGAATTTGACATCAAAGATGAATTTGCCGAAAACAATGAGGATGAATTTGAGCCCGATGGCAGCGAGGAAGAATATGACAATATTGACATTAGTGAATATGTACAAGAAGGAGATGATGATATTGGTGATTACAAATTGCGTGATGATAATTATCCGGATGCAGATGAAAACAGAACCACTCCTCATAAAGTAGAAGTTTCATTCAATGAGCTCATGATTCAGCAACTAGGTTTATTGAAGCTAAATGAGAAAGAGCAAAAAATTGCAGAACAAATCATAGGAAGTTTGGATGATGATGGTTATTTAAGAAGAGAGATCACATCAATTATAGATGATCTTGCATTCAGACAAAATATTGAAGCCGACGAAAGTATGGTGAAGCATATTATTTCGATGATTCAGGATTTCGACCCGGCCGGTGTCGCCGCAAAAGATTTACAGGAATGTCTATTAATACAACTACAACGTTTGCCCAACATTTCTCAGGATACTATTTTAGCCATTAAAGTGCTAAAATTATATTTCGAAGAGTTTACCAAAAAGCATTACGAAAAAATACAAAGGGGATTGTCTCTTTCAGATGATCAACTAAGAGGAATTATCAATCAAATCATAAAATTGAATCCTAGACCAGGAATTATGGCAGGAGATTCTGCGAGATCTGAAAACTATATCATTCCTGATTTTTTTATCAACAACAATGTAGGTAAACTGGAGCTTTCATTAAACAGCAAGAATGCTCCGGATTTGAGAGTCAGCGATGGTTACAGAGATATGCTCAACCATTATGAGAAAAGTAAAAAAGACAATAAGAGTCAGAAAGAGGCGGTGATGTTTATAAAACAAAAATTGGATTCAGCAAAATGGTTTATTGATGCCATCAAACAAAGACAAAATACATTGTTGAATACGATGGAGGCCATCATGAATTATCAATATAATTTTTTCCTGACAGGAGATGAGATGGATTTGAAGCCAATGATTTTAAAAGATGTGGCAGAAAAAACCATGCAAGATATTTCTACCGTGAGCAGGGTGGCCAATAGTAAATTTGTACAAACAGAATTCGGAACATATAGACTAAAGTTTTTCTTTAGTGAAAGTCTGCAAACAGATTCCGGAGAAGAAGTGAGTACGAGAGAAGTGAAAAGGATTTTATCAGACTTGATAGAAGAAGAGAGTAAAAAAAATCCATATAGTGATGAAGCGCTTACAGAAATGCTTCAACAAAAAGGTTATAACATTGCGAGAAGAACTGTAGCTAAATATCGTGAACAGTTGAATATTCCTGTAGCCAGGTTAAGAAAAAAAATATAATGGAAAACAATAAGGAGATTAATCAGGAAAAAAATTCAACATTAAGTTTTGGGTTGCCAGCAAAGGTTTTTGCACATTTGATTTCTTATATCTTTCATCCTTTGTTTGTGCCTTTATATATTATTTTGTTCTTACTTTATTTGCAACCCACTACATTCACGGGATTTTCTGATGCAACAAAGCTTCGTGTAGTCTTTATCGTTATAATTAATTTATTATTTTTTCCCTTGCTTAGTGTTTTGTTATTAAAAGCAGTAGGTTTTATAGATTCAATTTATCTTAAAACCCAGAAAGATCGTATCATACCTTATATCGCTTCAGGGATTTTTTTCTTTTGGGCTTATCATGTATTTAAGGAGCAAGCTCAATACCCAGAGGTTTGGGTGTCATATTTGTTGGGATTATTCCTAGGTTCATCTGCAGCTTTAATTGCAAATATTTATTTTAAAGTAAGTATGCATGCAGTTGGAGTGGGTGGATGGCTTGGTTTGTTCTATCTTTTATCTAACTCTCAAGAAATGATGATGACATGGCCATTTGCAGCTGTGTTGGTTATTACTGGATTGGTTTGTACTTCAAGAATGATATTGAAAGCACATTCGCCATTTGATATTTATGGTGGGCTGTTGATTGGTGTGTTGACACAGTTTGCAGGGTGGTATCTTTAAAGCCCCCTAAATCCCCCAAAGGGGGACTTTGATTGTGTATTATTTTGGATGTTATATTTTTACTTGTACTTATTAAGCATTTTGTAACAATGAATTGAAATCAACTTAATGTTGAAGTGCTTCAGCAAACCATAATAAAAGTCGCCCTTTGGGGGATTTAGGGGGCTAATTAAAAAATAGAAGCCCCGTCCAATTCGGGGCTTCTCGTTGTCCTGTAGTGCCTAACAAAAAGTATTGTGTAGCTGTATGAAATCAACAGCAGTTGTTTGTGTTTTAACCAAAAAATGAAATGAAAATTTTCTTAGTAATTCAATAGTGTATTCGGCTTATCCAGCCTATCTAGAATCCAGTATTTAGAATCCAGTATCTAGTATCTAGCCAATCTATAGTATCCAGCAGTTTTTTCTTCTTCATTTGTTTTTCAAAGGTTGTGAATATATAAGCGTTTTTAGGCGCTTTTTATTGTGTATGTGATTGATAATTAAGTAGAAGTACTTTGAGTTGCTTATCGAAAAATACATATTTTTCATGCCTAAACCCTTTTAGATTCAGCCATATTATAAAAAATTAAATGCCTTAAAGAATTTAAAAAACAGAAGAAATAAAGTAACTCCTAAATAGTAATTATGGCCTTAAAGTGATTGTTCCTATAAGATTTGGATTTTCTACCGAACGAAAGTTAATAATAGTATCCTGGTTAGTCTTATTAAAATAATAATAACCATTAGGAGGTAAGGTTGGAGAAGTTAGCAAGGAGAAATTGTCTGATACAATCGTTTGATTGCTAGAAGATTGATTAATAAATGTAATGGATGAGCCAACTGAAACCGTGTCATTGGAGGGTCTTATAGCTCCATCGAGGATAGAAATGTAATGTGTAGGTAGTCCGCCACCAACGCCGCCATAATTAGCAGCGGGCTGTGTACATGAGTTTAGTAATACTGCAGATATACAAAAAAATAAAAAATGTTTAGTCCAGTTAAAGTTCATATGTGTTGAAATGTGCGACAAATTACAAAAAAAATTAGATAATTGGAACTAGAAATGGAATTGGTGATTTGGTGAAACGCGATATTGCAATATTGCAATATTGTAATATTACGTCATCTCATCTCAAATAGCCAAATATTTTCACTGAAGTTTATTCAGTACCAATGAACTTTATTTATTTTATCTAGCACATCCAGCATATCCAGCATATCCAGCTTATCCAGCCTATCCAGCAAATCTGGCTCTAAAATACGCAACGTCCCTTTCAGGAGACATTGCTGAGAAGTACTAACCAGCATCTAGCATCCAGCATCTAGTATCTAGTCTCCATCCCCCCAATAAATATTTCTCAACATTAATCATTCCCAAT